>NZ_JASJFG010000515.1:0-2142 GCF_030065375.1 Microcystis sp. M49636_WE2
ATGCGACCGACGCTAGATTGACCATCAGCTTCGACAATTTCGAGAGTGCCAATCGGTTGAGTAATCTGACGGATAACCTTACCCGTTTGCGGATCCTTGACCGTTTGAGTCGTCCGTTCGATGGAAATGCGTAAACCGACACGATAACCCTCTCCCGTGCCTTTATTGAGAATTACCTGATTTCCCGCCACGGCAGCCACTAAAGCGGTGACAGTCGGGAGCGAGCGAGGTGTAGCGGCGATTTGGTCGGCTTTATCATTGAGATTATCCACCACCTGCGCCACTGCCTTATCGGTGGCAATACTGAGTAATTTCCCTTCGTTGGAGGTTTGGGAACCACCCCCAACCCCTAAAACCACGGTTGAACCATCGGATTGATTGGCAGTACCATCTCCCTGAGCGGTGGTAATAATTTCGGCCGTGGTGGTATTAATTGCCCGGACATTTAACTTGACAAAAGCATCGGTTTCTGTCTTAGCGGTGCTAAAAATAATAAACGAGCCACCGGATTGTTTTTTTTGTAAATCGAATTGGGTAATCGAACCGATAATCACCACATCTACCCCCAAAATTTGCCCGATTTGAGCGGCGGTAGCGGCATCTACCCGTCCCGAAGCCCCAAAATTTTGTTCTCTGAGGACAGCATCAATGCGACTGCGCTCAATGACTGTATAGCGACCACTTTCTACCAATCTATTGACGAGAATATCACTAACACCACTGGCTCCACCATTGAGAAATGTTAACCACTGGGGATTACTGAGACCGCTATAATCGAAGTCTAAAACCGCTACGCGCACCTTTTCGCTTTTTTGGGCTAAGAGTAGCGGTAAATTGTTAGAGGTAGCTTGGGAGAAAGCCGGTGCGTTGAAGCTAAAACCCAAACTAGAAGCGACTCCCACAAGGGTAATCAGGGCAGAAAAACCACGGATACTATCTCGATCGAACATGATAAGGGGTTCTCCAGTCAAATAGAATATAGATCATAATTATCTCAGAATTACTCTAACTATCAAGAGCGAGAATTTTGAATGGCAGTAATTAAACCTCTCACTTCCTCGGTTCCCTCGGAAGCTTCAAAGGAAGTGGGAAATTTACCCTTAGCAATCATCCGCAATCCCAAGGGGGCAATACTTAATAAACCCTGTAAATCGCGCCAATAATTGCCCAGCACATAGAGGCCGAATTGGCGTTCATCCACCCATCCCCCCGCTTTGACTAATTCCACTAAAACTTTGCGGTGACGAATGGGACGACTACTATCGGCCGACTTGCGAGCGAGTATTTCCTGTTTAATTTTACCGATCTGATCCATAGGAGCCACTTCCATAGGACAAACCGCATTACAGAAATAGCAACGGGTACAACCCCAAACCCCTGCGGTGCCTTGGTTATAAAGTTCTAGGCGACTTTCCTGATTACCATCGCGGGAATCTGCTAGGGTGCGCTGCGCTTTTGCCAAAGCGTGGGGACCGACAAAATCGGGATTGACTTGCTTGGCATTACATTCCGAATAACAGGCCCCGCACATAATGCAGTTACCCATCTGATTGAGATTGGCTCTTTCTTCTGGAGTTTGCAGAAATTCTCGTTCGGGAATGGTGCGTGCTTGACTACTAATATAAGGTTCAACCTTTTCTAAATCGTCCCAAAACGGTTGCATATTGACGATTAAATCCCGGATAATGGGTAAATTACCCAGGGGTGCGATCGTGATTTCGGGAATTTCTCCTGCATCTTTTTGGCTACAATGGTTTAATTCACTGGCGATATTTTTTTGACAAGCCAAGGCCGAACGACCGTTAATTTTCATCGCACAGCTGCCACAAATTGTATTGCGGCAATTTTTACGAAAGGCCAAAGTTCCATCAAGTTCCCATTTGATGCGATTAAGGCAGTCGAGAATTGTATTTCCCGCCTCCACCTCTAGGGTAAAATTTTCTAGGTAGGGGCTGTCGTTGGGTCGTTGACGCAGAATTTTAAAAGAAACTTCCATACTCGGCACGGGGATGAGGGACTCCTAATACTCAGGATAATCGATGTTAACGGGCCAAAGGGGAGCTAGTAATGGTAATTAATCCTTAAGATTTTCCCCGGTCGGTTGAGCCAAGGGGTGGGTATCTAGGCCTAATGATAGATGGG
>NZ_JASJFG010000112.1:0-1998 GCF_030065375.1 Microcystis sp. M49636_WE2
ACTGACTCGCACCTGATAGATTCTCGACTCACCACTGGGATTATTAAAACGAGTTGATCTCACTTCCCCAGCCGCCTGTTGATTGAAAATCGGGAAGCCAGCACTTTTAATTAACTGGGGTTCACTGCTGAGGCGGCCTTGACCATCCACCGTCACCCCATAAACCGCCGTCCCCGCTAATTGACGGGAACAAGCCGTGGCGGGATAATTACCAGTCAAATTGACGGTAGTTATACCTCTGCTGCCCTGATTGGGCTGATTTAGTTCATTTAAGGCGTTAGGATTAGTTTTTTGGACTCTGGCCAGCCAATCCACCTGATTTCTCATGGCCTCTTCGTTACTGGTATTGCTTTTGTCCGCCTCCAGGGAGCGCAAACGTTCCCGCATTTCCCACATTAATTGTTGACGACGCTGTTCATCGAGGGGAGATTGACCATTCGGCTCCGACGTGCGGGCCAAGGAATTGTTTAATTGTTCCTGCGCCTGTTGCGATGCACTACGGGGCGAATTTCGCAATTCATCTGGAGTTAGATTATCTCGGTAGGGATCGAAGTAAGGCTGGAGCTGCTGGTTATTAGTCCCCCTAGGCCGATTATTATTCTCTGACAGGGTGGGAACAGAAGGAGGACTAGGTAAACTGGGGGTAGAAGTGGGAAAATTGCGAGGAATCGGTAATCTACCCGAGGAGGAGATAGATGCCACGGGAGGAGAATAGATATTGACGGAGGGTAAGGAGGAGAGGGGAGGTAAAGGGGGAAGGGAAGAAACCGAGGGTAAAGGAGGTAAGGTGCTGTTATGGATGCCATCCATGGCGGGGAGAGGAGGCAAAGAGGAAGAAGACGAATTGAGGTTAGGCAGTCCGGGTAAGCTGGACAGGGAGGAGTCAAGACTGGGAAGACGTGACTGCTCTAGAGGATTCAATTCAATCAGATTGACGTTGCGTAATTCCTTTTTTGGCTCCTGCGCTGGATTATTGAGGAAATTAGGTAAGATAATCGCTAAAATTAGGGCATGAATACCAAGAGAAGCGGCGAACGAGAGATTATTAGAGTTAATTAGTTTATTTTCTTCGGTTTCTAGACCAAAATAGGAGGATGTCATAATCTAGTTAATTGAGCAGCGCCTGGAGGGGGAAAGTTAACTCTATTCTAATCGTCAAGGCGATTTTTTTTTCTTGAGGGCGGGGAATTAATTGGTGTCAGTACCCCACCACCCCACACCCCACACCCCACACCCTGCCCCTAGGAAAAACTTTTTCAGCCAACCCTACTTATACTGCGATCGAGCCACAGCTTTTAATTTGGGATATAATTCCGAAGGGTCTAACAAAGGGATAAACTCATCGATTACCGGTTTAAAATTAGCCGAAAAATTCTCCCTAGTTCCATGACCGTTAGGCGATTTAGGCAATGATTCTAATTCAGGGAATTTGGGCGTTTCTGGGGTTAACTGTGAGAATAATTCCTCCACATCACTCATCCCTTTGCGAGGATCATCAAAAAGAGAAGTTTCTAAGTTGAATAAAGAATCTTTACCCATGGCTACTGTGCCATTATTATCGGTTTTTCCCGCTTGTGGCTCTGGATAAGGCCGCTCAAGGGTGGTAGAAAGTATATTGACCTTTTCCTGTTTAGGGACAACTGCTGTTTTTTTGCCATTTAACTGGGAATCTGGCAAGTTTTTACAAACCAAGCGCTCGAATTCCCCCGTAAAATGAAAGGTAGGATGGCCGCGACGGTGCCAAATTTTGAGAATTTCCTCCACCGAAATGACTTTGTAACGTCCCTGATAGAGTGCCTCTAAAATCGCCATGCGAATCCAATTTAGCGAATAGGTGGGCAACCAGCGCTCGATTAATTCTTGCGCTTTATATCCTCTCATTTCAAATCGATATTGGTTGAGTATAGTCGCTATCTGCATGAGGTTGATCTCTGGGCTAATCTCTGCCATAGAATTTACAAAAACAGTGAGCGCAATCGTTACGGCTACTAGGCACTC
>NZ_JASJFG010000529.1:0-1328 GCF_030065375.1 Microcystis sp. M49636_WE2
GAAAGGGCAGGTAAACCGATAAAAGAAAAAGGTTGGGTGAATCTGCCTAAATTAGGTCTAATTAATAGCTCTTGCCCGTCAATAATCATTTTTTCTACTCCTAACGGCGGCGCAATACAGGGAATCGTCGGGGTGAGGATAATATCGACTTCGGTGAAAATCTCTCGCAGACGATCGCGATACCAACGGCGAAAACGTTGAGCCTGTAAATACCAGCTAGAGGGAATTAATGCCCCTGCCAAGAAGCGATCCCGGGTTGCGGGGTCAAAATCCTCTAATCTGGTCTGTAAACGCGGTAAATGCCAATTTGCCCCCTCAGAAGCGGTAATTATATAGGCGGCTGCTCTGGCGCGGGCGGTTTCGGGAATGGTGATTTTTTGGCTCACTCCCAAACGTTCGGCGATCGCTGTCACCGCCTCGATTACTTCCGGTTTGGCTCCCTGCTGAAAATAATCGTCGGCAAGGGCTATTTTTACCCCCTCTAAGCCATTTAAAGGAGCTTTAAGGTTATTTTTGGCAAAAACACGCCAAATAGCCGCCATATCCGCCACATTGCCGCTAAAAAATCCCAGATGATCCAAACTACTAACGAACAAAAATAGGCCCTGACGGGATACGCGCCCAAAGGTGGGTTTTAGCCCCACTACGCCACAGCAAGCGGCGGGAACCCTCACCGAACCATTAGTATCGGAACCGAGGGCGAGAGGCACTAAATTAGCGGCAACGGCAGCGGCGGAACCGCCGGAGGATCCTCCCGAGACGCGACTAGGATCGAGGGGGTTGGCAGTGGCTCCATAATGGGCATTTTCGGTGACAAAACCGTAGGCGTACTCATCCATATTGGTCGCCCCCACCAAAACTGCCCCGGCCGCTTCTAGGGTTTGAATAGCGATCGCATCTTGTCCGGCGGCAGGGTGATCTCGATTGATTTTGGAACCAGCAAGGGTGACAATACCCTCGATATCAAAGAGATTTTTGACGGCGAAGGGGACTCCTGCCAAGGGGCCGACGGATTCCCCATTGGCGATCGCTTGATCGATTTTTTGGGCTTGAGCGAGCGCCCTAGGCTGTAAAATGTCGGTAAAGCAATTTAAATGGCGATTTTTCGCCTCTATCACTGCCAAAGTCTGGCTAATAACTTCTAAGGCGCTAGTTTGACGATTTTGGATCGATCGAGCTAAATCGCTCACAGAAATAGTCATGGTTCAAAGCTGAGGGCGCTTTCCCCGTCATCCTCTAAGGGAAATTCTGTCACTAAACTGGCGATTTCTTGCAAGCGTTGCCAGTTTTCAACCACAGAATTTAAATAGCGATCGGGAATGGTTAAA
>NZ_JASJFG010000601.1:0-1226 GCF_030065375.1 Microcystis sp. M49636_WE2
CATCACCCAGGCCCAGTGGAAAGCGATCGCCTCTCGCACGGATTTAAAAGTTAAACAAGACCTTGATTTCAAGCCAGCCTATTTTAAAGACCGTCCCGATAGCGATCGCCGTCCCGTGGAACAAGTCAACTGGTACGATGCCGTCGAATTCTGTGCAAGATTATCGAAACTGACGGTTCGGGAATACCGACTACCGAGTGAGGCGGAATGGGAGTACGCTTGTCGTGCTGGAACCACCACCCCATTCTACTTTGGGGAAACCATTACCGGGGAATTGGCCAACTACAATGCCAGCAATACCTACGCAGAACAAGCGAAGGTAGAGTATCTAGACGGAACGACTCCCGTGGGACAGTTTCCGCCCAACGCCTTCGGACTGTACGATATGCACGGCAATGTCTGGGAATGGTGCGCCGATACTTGGCACGATAACTATGACGGTGCGCCGACGGATGGCAGTGCTTGGATAGAAAATGGGGATGATAATCGTTCTCCTCCGCGGGGCTGTTCTTGGTTCAGCCTTCCGGATTTCTGCCGTTCCGCTTTCCGCTACTTCCTCAACCGCCGCGTCAACCGCAGCAGCTATAACGGTTTTCGGGTAGTCTGCGTATTCGGGAGAACTCTCTAACCCTTTTTCCTTTTTCCCCTTTTACCCTCATTCCCTATTTTTTCTTTTTTCTTTTCTTTCCCGCCTCACGGCGGGTCGATTTTGTAGGGGCGAACTCGACCCATTTGGTCGATTTTTGCTTAACAATTGTCAAGGATTGTTAAGATGCGCTTACCCTGCACTTTTCCCCTAGTTCCCAAAACTAAACTCTATAAATTTTTAGCCACTGCTAAAGAGGATGAAGTGAGGGCAGAAAAGAATTTAAGAGCATGGTGTCAACAGACTTGCAAAAATTAGGTGGGCATTGCCCACCCTAATCTTAGGATGGCGGTTTGTAGGTAGAAGCAACGGATAATTCCTTTAATTGCTTGGCTGCCACTGTTGAAGGTGCAGAAGTGAGTAAACAACTAGCTTGCTGGGTTTTCGGGAAAGCAATCACATCGCGAATCGATTCTTCCCCGGCTAACAACATCTTCAGGCGATCTAAACCGTAGGCGATGCCACCGTGGGGAGGGGTTCCGTATTCAAAAGCTTCTAACAAAAAGCCGAATTTATTATAGGCTTCCTCTGGGGATAGACCGATGGTGGCGAAGACTTTTTCCTGTACTTCCCGTTGATA
>NZ_JASJFG010000124.1:0-3850 GCF_030065375.1 Microcystis sp. M49636_WE2
AATTGCCGCCGCTTTTTGATCGAGATCTTGTTCTAAAAACTCCTCGTGCAGTTCCAAAGACATCCTTACGTTTTGTTTCGCTGTGAGGAATTTTAGTAAATTATGTGACTGAAAAATATAGCCAATTTGTCGGCGAATTTTCAGCATTTTGCCCTTACTAATTCCTAACATTTCTTGGCCGAGAATTTTTAAACTGCCCGCTTGTGCCGATCGCAAACCTCCCATTAAACTCAATAAAGTAGTTTTCCCCGATCCCGAAGGACCAGTCATAATCACTACTTCCCCCGCTTTAATTTCCAGATCGATATCGTATAAAACCTGTTTTTTTAATTCCCCCGTGCCAAAATAGTAATTTAAGCCTTTAATGGCAATTACGGGTTCATTAGGGCTAAAATCGACTAATTCTCGCTCTTTTTGAAAAATCGGCATTATTTCACCCTTGATAGCTTAGAAAATATCGGCTGGATCTGCTGTCCTTAATTTGCCCATGGCGACAATTCCAGAGGCAATACACATAATAATTGTTAGGATTAAAACTTCGATCGCCCTAGCGGTAGTCATCACTATGGGTAAAAGTGTAGCGGAGGAAGCGAGATTATAAACACCGAGAGAGACGATAAACCCGGGTATATACCCCAAAACCGCTAGTAATAAAGCCTCTTGCATCAAAACCCCGACTAAATACCAATCACCGTAACCCATAGCTTTTAGGGTAGCGTATTCGGGTAAGTGATCGGTGACATCGGAATAGAGAATCTGATAGACAATGACGATACCGACGATAAAACCGACTACTGTACCTAAACCAAAGATAAAACCAATGGCTGTACCATTTGCCCAATAGGTTTTTTCCCTTTCAGCAAATTCTTTTAAAGTAAGGACTATTACTTCATTTTTAGGGAAAAGTGCCTGTAAATTGGCCTTAACTGCTTCGATATTTGCCCCCGGTTGCAGTTTCACCAGTCCTATATCGATTTCGTGGGGTTGACGTTCGGGAAATAGCCTTAAAAAGGTAGAATCACTGGTAATGACGTTACTATCGGCAGCAAAGGAGGCACCAAGGGTAAAAATTCCCGCTACCTGTACCTCTTTTTTATTTAACTGAACTGTCAAATCGGGGTTTTTCTGGAGTAAATCGGCAATTGGACCGAATTCTGGTCTTCCTGCTTGATCGTATAAGACGCGATTTAACATCTTTAGATCACTGGATTTTTGATTGACTTCTGGGAGGGTAAAAACCCGTTGACTGGGATCAAAACCAAAGACTAAAGTAGTTCTTTCTAGGGAAGTTTCGGGATTGCGCCACTGGGCCGAAGCAATATAAACTGAGGCTAAGGATTGAATACCCTCGACTCTTTTAGCTTGGTACAAGCGATCGCGTGAGAAACTTTTCACCGCAAAGAGGGTATCGAATTGGGGATTAATCAGGACTAAATCCGCATCGAGAACATAATGAGGTTTAACGGAAGCATCAAATAAGGCATCCCGAAACCCCAACTGTGTAAAAATTAGGAAGTCAGCAAAAGCAATCCCGGCAATAGCTACAATCAAACGGGTTTTCTCTCGCGTCACCTGTAACCAAGATAGGGGCGTTTTTTTGAATAGATGGCTTAGTTTCATGGAAAACCTACTCATTGATAGTTACAGTTACTTGGGAATTGGTTAAACCTGCCACTTTTTGACTGTTTTCGCGATCTAAGGCAATGCGGACAGAGATCACTTTGCGATCGAAGTTTTCTCCCGGTTGATTGCTGAAGATATTTTGTTGGTCAACTTTTAAAGCAATTAAGCGCACTTTTCCGCTAACTTCGCCCTTAAACGCCGATCCGGTAATCGTGGCAGTTTGTCCCTTGCGAATTTTCCCGATATCGCTTTGATAGATTTCGGCAATTACTTCCATGCGCTCGGTTTCAGCAAGGTCAACAATTCCTTGATCGCTGATTTGTTCCCCGATACGGGTATTGACTTTAATCACTTTGCCGGTAATTGGCGATCGAATATAGGCCTGATTTAACTCGGTTTGGGCCTTTTTAACGGCAACTAGGGCAGCATTTACCTCCGCTTGGGCTGCCCGCACATCGACTCCCCGCACTTCCGAGACTTGATTTAAAGTGGATCTGGCCTCTTTGATCTGCTGTTGACCGGTGGATTCAATCCGGGCTAGGGTAGTCTTAGCTTCTTGTATCTGTTGTTTACCGGTGCTTTCAATTCTCTCTAGGGTAACTTTTGCTTCTGTTAGTTGTTGATTACTGGTTTCTAAATTTAGTCTTTTACTATCAAAACTAGAGGCGGAAATTGCCCCTTCTTGATAGAGTTTTTCGTAGCGATCAAATTCAGCTTTGGCATTGCGATATTCTGCTTCTAATTTGCCAATTGTCGCTTTTTGGGCAGCCCTATCCCCTTCTAATTGCGCTGTTAATCTTTGGATAGTTGTCCGTTGGTTTGCTTGATCCCCTACCCATTGTGCCTCGATTTTTCGCACGTTAGCGGCATTAGCATCGATTTCACCGACTTTTGCCCCAGCTTTAACCTGTTCTAGTTTGGCTGCGGCTACTTTCACCTGTTCTTGTGCCTGTCGCAGGTTATCCTCTAATCTTTCCTGACTTTCGAGAATGGCGATTATTTGTCCCGTTTTGACGCTATCTCCTTCATCGACTAATAATTGCATGACTCGATCGGAATCAAGCAACATCGGGGCAGATATGCTGATAATTTCTGTCCTCGGTTCAATTCTGCCTAAAGCGGTGATTTTTTGCGGTACGGGCGACGCAATTACAGGGGTTTTGGTTTCGGGTTTGCTGGCGAATTGGGAAAGACTATAAAAGGTGGTTATTCCTAATAATCCTGTGCCTAATACTATTAACCCGATTATTAACTTTTGATTTGGTTTCACAAAAGTTTTACCTTTCATAATTTTTTAGTTAATAAGTGATTGTTGGGGGTTAACAGTTTTTCTGCAAATAAGTAGTAAGAATTTTACCTAATAATTCCATTTGTTCATCGATCGCAATCTGTTCATTGCACCACAGGCGCTCTAATATCAGTCCATTAATAACGCTGACAACTAACCAAGCTACACTCGGATCGCTAATACCTAAAATCTCGATTACTGCCTGATGATAGCGGCGATCAACGCGCTCAAAAAGTTGACTACGACTCAGTTCTTCTCGTCCTTGGTATTGAGAATAATCAATCCATAAGAATAATTGTTTGATGCAGTAATCCTCGCGATTAGTCATAAATTTGCCGAGAATTTTTAGCTTTTCTGTCAGGGTTTTTCCTCGATCAATCTCGGCTTTAGCTAATAAAACATCCTGCCGGCACATCTCCTCGACTAATTGCTCGAAAAGTGCCGCTTTACTGGGAAAGTAGTGGTACAGCGTTCCCGTGGACACTCCCAATCCTTGCGCTAATTCTCTCGTCGTCATGTTAGCATAGCCTTTCTCGGCAAAGAGTTCGGCACTTTTTAAGAGGAGTTCTTTTCGGTATTGTTCTACATCTACTATCTTAGGCATAAGTTTAATATCGAACGTTCGTTATATTTTAGCTTAACATTACTATGAATGGGGAAATCGGCTGTCCCTTTGCCTGTATGCTAGAAAGAGGAGCTAATTCGTTATTGAGCGAGCTTTTTCGCAAGGATTGACAGTATGGGTAATATTCACGAGCAGTTATTAGAGGAATTAGCCGAAGTGGAGTGGAGTGACTTGATCCCCCATGCTCAAAGGGATGCGCTGATCCTAGTTTCCGATTCCCTCAATTTAATCGAAGTGGCAGAAGCGATCGCTGGTGATCAGGTTGCTCAAGTGCAGAATTGGATCGGGGAAAAACTACTAGAAAAACCGACACA
>NZ_JASJFG010000383.1:0-10733 GCF_030065375.1 Microcystis sp. M49636_WE2
GATCAACAGGAAATAACGCTTTTCTTCCTGTTCCAGGCGGGAAATTTCGGCGATGCGGGTTTGTACTTCTTTCTCTTGTTTTTCTCGATCGATTTTGCCGTTAGCCTCTTGCTGCTGTAATTCATTCTGGCGATCAGTTACCGATTGTTTTTGCTTGTTGATCTGATAACGGGCGACCGCCCCTTCTTCTACCAAGGGTTCAATATCCTTAAGAATATTACGCTCGATATCCAAGCTTTCTTGGCCCTGCTTCATCGAATTGGCATTACGAGTCTTAATTTCTTCTAAGACGAAACGATCATTGATTAATTGCGAGCGGGCATCGGCCAACTGTACCGTGGTTTGGGCTAATTGTTTTTCTAATTGTTCCATTTCCAATCTAGCGGCCGCTTGTCGAGAATTGGACTCCCGTCGGGCAGCCGCTAGACGGGCTAACTCATCCCCTTGTAAAGCAGAGCTAGAAGCAGCTCCACTGACCTGTGCTTGATAAAGTTGATTTTCTGCCACTAAAACGGCACGATTACGGGCTAAATCGGCGATTTCACTCGGTAATTTTAATTGAGCGATCGAACTCTCCACTTGTGCCGGTGTCAAATCCTGCGCCATTAAGAGACGATAGAATTGATTTTCCTTCTCGGCAGTGGCGCGAATTTTTGCCAAGGATTCTAACTGCACTTTCGAGGCACTGGAATCCATTAAAACCAGTAAATCACCTTTGTTAACTCGATCGCCGTCTTTAACTTTAACTTCCTGTACTACCCCATTCACCGGTGCTTGTACTTCTTGCACTTTGCCCTGGGGTTTAAGTTGTCCTTGGGCACCCACCACCTGCTCGATTTTGGCGAATGCTGACCAAATTAAAGCGGCAGTGGTGACACTCATTAATGTCCAGATAATCGTCCGCGACCAAATGGGCGATTGTTTCAGGATCACCGATTGTTCCGGTGGGCTGAAAGTGGGTAAGGAAGGGGTAATACTTTTATTTTTCGTGGTAGTGGCCACGTTTTTGCCCGCTTGGGTCAGTTCATCGCTTTTACCGTTGCCGTTGCCGTTGCCGTTTTGACCGTTGTTAGAATTATCGTTCATGGGGATTCTCCTATATTTAGGGTTTGCTGAAAAAGTTTTTCGTGGGTGTAGGGTGTGGGGTGTAGGGTGTAGGGTGTGGGGTGGTCACTGCGTGCGCGTTGCGGGGGGTTTTGGGGTATTAGTTGAAACTTCCCCATTTCCCCATTTCCCCATTTCCCCATTTCCCTATCCCCTAATCCCTGTCTCCCGACTGACTAGATTTGCGAATCCTGTTGTTTATAGAGGGTATAGTAAAGGCCTTTTTTCGCCATTAATTCCTCGTGGGTGCCTTCCTCCGCTACTGTCCCTTTATCCATCATGACAATAATATCGGCGGATTTGATCGAAGCTAGACGATGGGTGATAAAAAAGACCGTATGATCCTTGAAAGCTTCTTTGAGATTCAGACACACTTGCCGTTCGGTATTATAGTCGAGGGCGCTGGTGGCCTCATCAAGAATGAGAATTTGCGGTCTTTGCAGGACGGAACGAGCGATCGCAACCCGTTGTCGTTGTCCCCCCGATAGGGATGCTCCCCGTTCACCGACACGGGTATTATAGCCATTGGGCAGGGTCATAATAAATTCGTGGGCCGCCGCTGTTTTCGCTGCCGAGACAATTTCCTCCACAGTAGCATCGGGGTTAGTCAGGGCGATATTTTCCTGTACCGTACCGTCAAATAATAGGGTTTCTTGGGGAACCATGCCGATTTGACGACGCAGGGAATAGAGTTCCACTTTGTTAATATCGTAGCCATCAATGAGAATCCGTCCCGATTCTGGTTCATAGAGACGGGCTAACAATTTAGTGACGGTACTTTTTCCGGCGCCACTTTCTCCCACCAAAGCGACAAAGGTGCCGGCGGGGAATTCTAAATTGACGTTGTATAGTTGCAGGGCGCCGTGGGGATTGAAGCGGAAAGCGAGGTTTTCGTAGGTGACATGGCCTTTAATTAAGGGCATGGGTATATTTTGGCGATCAAGTTCCGCTTCTTGGGGAGTATCGACGATATCGGCTAATCTTTCCAGGGATAAGCCGGTTTCTTGGAAGTTTTGCCAGAGTTGGGTCAAACGCAGAATCGGCGAGGTAACGTAGGAAGCGATAATCCGGAAGGCGATTAATTGACCAAGGGTGAGTTTTTGGTCCAAAACTAAGGCCGCTCCCACCCACAGCACTAATAAACCCGATAATTGGTTAAAGAAGTGACTAAAGGAACCAGCCAAAGTTGAGGTCATTACCGTTTGAAAACCTTCGGCCACATAGCGCGCATAACGTTCTTGCCACTGCCAACGGGAACGCAATTCGATATTCTGTGCTTTTACTGTTTGGATTCCCGTCATCACCTCCACTAGATAGGATTGGGTTTCGGCGTTTCGTTCCGCTTTTGCTCGCAGTTGTCGCCGCACGATCGGTGCGAAAATAGCTGTGGAGAGAACTAAAATCGGCACGACTCCCAGGGCCCAAACGGTTAGAATCGGACTATAGATCAACATAACCACGATGTAGATAACCGAGAAAATGGCATCTAACACCACCGTTAGGGCTGTGCCTGTTAAAAATTGCCGAATATTCTCTAATTCGTTGATTCTTGTCGAAATTTCCCCCACTGGCCGCCGTTCAAAGTATTTCAGGGGTAAGCGCAGCAGGTGATCGATAATTTCTGAACCGAGGGTCATGTCGATGCGGTTAGTGGTATCGACAAAAAGAGATGTTCTCAAAAAGGTTAAAATCCCCTCAAAAACGGCAATTACTAAGAGGAAAACCCCGAGGGTGTTCAGAGTTTCCGGGCTATTCTGCACGATCACTTTATCGATAATCACCTGAATCATCAAGGGATTGGCCAGGGCAAATAACTGCACGAAGAAAGAAGCGATAAAAACTTCTATTAAGACTCGTTTATGTTTCTTGACAGAAGGCCAAAACCATGATAGGCCAAAACGCTGTTGCTGGGTGTGTTTGGTGGGTTTGAGCAGAATTACTTCCCCTTTTTCGCCCCAAGATTCCAGAAATTCGCTGGTTTTGCGTTTAATTATCCCCCGTTCGGGAACGGCGATCGTGGTTTCCCGTTGATTAATTTCGTAGAGGATAACGATGCTGTCTTGCCAGCGAATTAGGGCAGGAGGATTGATATTGGGCAAGGAAGTAGCATTTAGGGGTACTAATTGGCTATGGAGTCCCACTACCTCAGCCACAGCCCCACACAGGGGCAGGGAAAGGCTGCCAGTTCTTTGCAGTTGATCCCCTAGTATGCGTTGGATCACGTCCTTGCGAAAGGGGATATTAAAATATTTGCAGATCATCTGAAAACAGGCACTCACCGCCTCTAGTTCCGTTTTTCCCCTGAAAAAGGGATAGGATTTCCGGTTTTTCTCGACAGTTTTTTCAAGGTCGATATCGCTGGTGATGTCGCTTATTTTTCCCTGGGGGATATCTAATACCTGGGTGGGTTTATTTCCTTTGATGACTTGGGTTTCTAGGATATCATCCGTTTCTGTTTCTGCGGCCGCTTCGGTGGCAACTGTCAGGAATTCGTCTAACTGATTGGAGGAAAGACCTAATAAACGGGTGTTAGTCGGATTATTCTGGGTGATAACTGTGCCGATAGGATAATTATCGGTATTTTCGCTGACTAACCAGAGATAATCATCGTTAATCTGGTTGTAGGACACACAAGCTTTGTTTACAAGAGCTTGAGCAATTTCTTTCAGGTCCCCCCCACCCCAGGCCTGTTGATTAAGATAGGAGCCTAGGAGAGCATAAACTTCAGCGATCGAGGTTTCTTTAAAGAAATGTTCCTTAAATTCGGGGTAATTATTGATTAAATACCAAAAATCCTCTTCTTTTAAGGTTAAACAGATCGTGACTTCCGAAGAAGCGATAACCGTTTCACAGGGGGTACCGCGCAGAAGACTCATCCACCCGAATAAATCCCCCGGCTGTAATTTAGCCAAAGTAACTGGTAGGGGATTGTTAACCCTAGCATCGTAACCCAAAAGTCTGGCCTCTCCCTCGTAGAGAAGGACGAGGTGAGAGGGTAAGCGGTCGCACTTGAGTATCGCATTGCCCATCTCATAGCGAAAGGGTTGTAATTTCTGGCCGAGGGAACGTCTAACCTCGACGGGCAGGCGATCAAAGGGCTGTACAGTCTCCAGAAAGGCGGTAAAATCTAAGGTGGTATAACTCATTAGCTAGGCGAAAATTAACTAAGTTGGCAAATAATTAGGCGAAAAGGCTAGGTTTACCCAGTGTTGCAAGGAAATGCTATATAATCGATACCTGCTCGCTATTGACTGGGTTTGACGCGGAGATAAATTTCACTGTTTGCATTTGAGCCGTTAACCATTGTTGGAATAAATCATTGCGTAAGCGTTGACGGGTGGGAGGATCCAGTTCACAGGATAAGTATTTTTCTAACCGGACAATTATGACCCATTCTCCCACTTGCGCCGGCGGCCACAGTTGCCCCGGTTTACTTGCTTTGAGAATTTGCCCGATCTGGGGATGGGGGGCGCTCAGTTCCACAGGTCCAATTAGTCCTCCGGTTTCTGCTTCTGCCCCTTGGGAGTATTTTTTTGCTAGTTCAGCGAAGCTATTCTCTCGATCCTGTATCCGGAAAAATAGTTCTTGGGCAATGCCGATATTTTTTGTCCGAATCAGCGAATAAACCACCTTATCCAACTGATTTTTGACTTGCAAGAAGTAGGATTCTACTTTGTTATCCCAAGTCTCCTGTTTAAATTTTTCCAATTTAATGTCCCGAAGAATTAGATATTCTAGTTGTTCGGAATCCATTCCGTTTTGTTGTAACCAAGATTTCATTTGTTCATCGTTGGCAATTTGATTATTTTGATAGAAACGGGAATAGGCGGCGTTTCTTTCTTCGGGATTGCATCTGATATTGGCGATCGCTTGCTCGATAATTACTTCCCGGAATAACTGGGGCAACATACCATATTTTGCCAAAAGAGGCAATACCTCTGACTCGCTAACTTTTTGGTCGCCGATTTCAATAATTGAACTCATAATAAATACATTTTCCTCACAGAAAGGCTTAAAACTATAAACTCTAGAAGCTTCTAAATTTTATTGAGGTGATTATACGTCAAAAGAGCGATTTCAAGGTATTCCCCCCCATTCTAATTTGAGTTTTCCCCCGTGAAAGCCGAAAATTACAGAAATTAAAGGAATAAGTCGGTCATCCCGGCGGGGGTGGTGAGGGGAATTGGCCCGGCCGATAGGCCTCCCCAAAATCTGGCTCGGAAACCCCTAATCACGCCTCTAATTGACTAGAATAGACTTCTTGCAGAAGTCGGGTAAAGGGGAAATTTTAACCTTTAACCTTATAATATGCACCCCTTTTCCCTACATTTGCGGAAAATTTTTTTATTTATGCAAGAGATCTAATGATAGGATATAGGTCTGACTGCCTTGGAGAGGTGGCAGAGTGGTCGATCGCGCTCGACTTGAAATCGAGTAACCAGCAATGGTTCGTGGGTTCAAATCCCACCCTCTCCGTACTCAACCAATCAAATTTGGACTCAGGTTGCCCGATTGTTCGTAGAGAGGAGAAAATAAAATATACTAGGCTAAAAGGACAATATTGAGGCAGTAGCCCCCCGGCATGGTTTTTTGGAAAAGATTGTTTAATAGCTCGGAAGTCACTGCATCTCCTGACTATTCCGGAGACTTGGTAGAGGTTGCCCAGAATGACCTCGGACAGACGCGAGTGTTTTTTAGTACCGATCGAGAGCTAGATCTCTATGAGTTAGAAGAACTTTGTGACTCGGTGGGTTGGGCCCGTCGTCCTTTACGCAAAGTTAAAAAGGCGATCGAATGTAGTTTTTTAGTGGTGTCGATGTGGGAAGTGCGAGGTAATCGCCGTCGTTTAGTGGGTTTTGCTCGTGCCACTTCCGATCACGCTTTTAATGCTACAGTCTGGGATGTGGTTGTTCATCCTCACTATCAAAGTAAAGGCTTTGGTAAAGCATTAATGAAATTTATGATCAGGAAGTTGCGGGGTGAGGATATCAGTAATATAACTCTTTTCGCCGATCCGCAGGTGGTGGATTTCTATCGTCGTCTCGGTTTTGTTCTCGATCCCGAAGGTATCAAAGGGATGTTTTGGTATCCCGATTAAGAATGCCGCCCTTAGGCTATACTAAAAAAGGAGTTTATTTCGGGATGTAGCGCAGCTTGGTAGCGCGCCTGCTTTGGGAGCAGGATGCCGCAGGTTCAAATCCTGTCATCCCGACTTGAGAGAAAATTCTTAAAATCTTAACTTTGTCTCCTTTCCGGTTGACAAAAAAGGCTTCCTTCTTTTATTCCCAAACTCAGGTGATACTAAATCCGTTGAGTATAGGCTACTTAGGGTTTGCGGCAAAAAGTTTTTCGTGGGGGTAGGGTGTGGGGTGTGGGGTGTGGGGTGTAGGGTTTTACCGATTTTCAGGGGGTCAATTATCTAATTTTCAGGGAAAAAGTGCCTAAATTTCCCCCCCGATCACCCCAAGGTCTGGCACTTTTTGATGGGAAAAAAGTCTAAAATTCTTATCCAACAAGGTTTTTAGATTTATTCAGCAAACCCTACTTATGAGGACAGGCAAAAGGGGCAATAGATAATCAGTCTTTAATAACCGGATTTAGTATGAATTAGCCAAAAAATTAGGGAGTTTGGGGAGAAAAGCAGGAGATTTTTGGGGGATAACAAGGGTTTTTCTCTAGAAAAATTGCCCTTGCTTCCCCATATCTCCCACTCCTCCTTGTAATATCTCGACAGAGGATTATTCTTCTTCTTCGTAATCCTCCTCGAAATCGTCCTCCTCCCCTTCCTCATCAGCTGCTGACCAGCGATCGCTGATTGGTTGGCGACTAAAGCGACTGCTGCCGCGGGAGGAGAGGAAAGCCATTTCATCATCCTCTAAATCGACCACATCACCCTCAGCGTAGGCGCGAGCGGTTTGATCGTCAAGAATCATATCGCTATCGTCACTACTATCGCCGAAACCGGGACGGGGGGGGAAGCCGATACCGCCGGGGGCAGCGTAATAGCTACGATTGTTGTAGTTATATTCCTCTTCCGGGGGGGTGTAATCGCTGATCCCCGCCGTGTTTTCGTGGGAATTGAAGCCAGTACCCGCCGGAATCAGACGACCGATAATCACGTTTTCCTTGAGACCGCGTAACCAGTCGGACTTGCCTTCGATCGCCGCTTCGGTGAGGACGCGGGTGGTTTCTTGGAAAGAGGCAGCACTGATAAAGCTATCGGTATTCAAGGAGGCTTTGGTGATTCCCAGTAGTACAGGCGTATATTTAGCCGCCGCCCCACCAGTGATTGACATGGCTTCGTTTACCGTCTCCACCTGTCGCAGTTCCAACAATTCCCCGGGTAACATACTGGTATCGCCGCCGTCATCGATTCGCACCTTAGAGGTCATCTGACGCACGATCACTTCAATATGTTTATCGGCAATATCGATCCCCTGGGACTGATAGACCGACTGTACCTGATCGACGAGGAACATCTGGGTTTTTTCCAAGGCTTTCAGGGCTGCTTCGTAACTGCCCAAGCTATCCACATAATAATTAAAGAACACCTCTAAAATCTCGTGCGGATTAGCCTGACCATCGGTTAACGCCTGACCCACATCGATGCGCTGATTATCGCTCACCAGAGGGTTTTGACTGCCTAAAAGCGGATATTCACTGATTGTGCCGTCATCCTCGACCACCTTAATATCGACGATCTCAGAATCTTGGTACTCCACTTGGCAAAATCCCGGTTTGCGTGCCAGGACACAAGCCTCTTTCGGCTTACGCGCTTCGAGCAGTTCTTCGATTCTGGGTAAACCTTGAATGATATCCCCAGTTTTCGAGCGCTCAAACACCAACAGCACCAAATTATCGCCCCGTTGGACTAGATCTCCCTCATCGATGTGCAGAATTGCCCCAGCCGATACTCGGTAGGGTCGGGCGCTACGCAGACGTATCTCGTAGCCGGTGGCGGTTTTGTCAACGGCCAGCACTTGACCGGAATTGGGGGCTAAAACTCCGGCACCGATATCGGTTTCGGCGATCACCAGATCCCCAGCTTTGACGGTGGGAGCAACGGCGAACGGGAGAGTAAACTCGTCACGGTCACTCACAATTAAAAGACGGCGCACCGCTTCGCTACCCTTGCGAATCCCGCGAATTTCTCCAACTTCCTTACACTGGATCTCGGTTCTGGCCACCACTGCTCCTGGTGGAATTTCATCGCCATCTTGGACGAGAACGCGAGTCTGAATATTACCCCCTAAAGGATCACCATCACTATCCCGACGCATCACCAGAGATTCCAGAATAACTAACTGTAAACGCTGACAATCGCTGTCCTCAATCGGTTCTAACTCGATATCGGCCGTCAGATGGGAGACCGATTCTGGTTCTTCGCTAGAAATTTCTAGGACTAATTGAGTGCTGATCAGTTGACAACCCTCGACGGATTTAACTCTTTCCCCGTCTTTAAAGAAGATGCGCTGCACCGATCGCAGTTCGATATGTCGTCCTCCTTCTTGGTTAGCGGAACCTTGGGTGGGAGAAGTGGATTGGTCTTGCACGGTGAACTCCTGTACCGGTCGCAGTAGTAACCCCAAACCCTCGTTAGTTTCCACCCATTCCGCTTGCCGTAACTCCTCGATCGTGACTTCAGGGGTTAACTGTGTCCCGGGGTAAATTAACTGTTCTTGGGCAATTCCGGAGGATTCCGGTTCGAGATCCATAAATAACAGCCCCGGTTTGACAATGATCTCCCGGAGGATGTCATTTTTCTGGATGACTTCCACCACACCGCTAGAGTTACAGAAGATGTCTTTAACCACTTCTTCCCCTGCTTCCACATACTGCCCATCTTCCACCTGTAAGAGGGAGATATCTTTATTGACTTCGTGGGTTTCTTCGGGAATCCAGAGGATCGTGCCGCCTTTGGTGATTTCATAACCCTGTTTGCGGCTGCCTTTGGCGACTTCGATATCGACGTATTTAATCATCCCGCCGGTGTGGGTTTGATAGCGATCATCGATTAACTCGGCGACAATGGCATGATTCTGTACTTTTGTCCCCGGAGTGGTTTTCAGCAGGAAGCGTTGACCATCGACCGTATGAATAATAAATTGTTCCCGACCGGCACTACTTTCCACTTTTACTTCGGCCTGATCCAAGGACACGGAAGCGGTGACGATATCGATTTCCCGGCTATTGGGGGCTAAACGCACCAAACCGCCGTTAGTGGATACCAACTTAGTTTCCGCCAGAACATCCCCCACTTGTACTTTATCGCCGTTACTGACCACGGGTTCAGCCCCGGTTGGCAAGTTATACACTTCTCCGGAGAGAATCCATAGTAATCCCCCCCGTTGGGCGATGCGGGTGGTGTTGCCTTGGCGATCGGTTTTTTCCTCTGGGACTAATTGGGAGAATAGCACCTCGCCGGCTAAGTCACTGGTTACGTCTTTTGTGGCTTTTTCCGTGGATTTTTGGACTTTATCGGAGGTAATTTCCGCTAGTAACTGTTCCTCGCTTACTGTTGCCCCATCGGTGACGAATAGCAGTGAACCAGGAGTCAAAGAGTAGGTGACAGTTTCTTTAGTTTTATCCTTGGGTGTTAATTTAATTTCCCCCGGTGCCTCCACCTGATCCCGTTCATCTCCGTGGCGAGTTCGCACGTTACGGATACTTAACCCCGGCAGAAAACGCACGGTTCCCTCGAAGGGACTTCGCACTTGCCGGGCTACTTCTCCGGTAAATACGCCCCCGGTGTGGAAGGTACGCATGGTTAACTGAGTCCCCGGTTCCCCGATCGATTGGGCGGCAATAATTCCCACTGCTTCCCCCATATCTACCGGATGACCGTGGGCCAGACTCCAACCGTAACAGGTTTGGCAAACCGAGCGGGCTGCTTCACAGGTTAAGGGGCTGCGGACTTTGATTTTATCCACCAGTTTGCCCAGTTTTTCCGCCGTTTCATCATCGATAATCTGGTTGCGGGTGGCGATCACTTCTCCATTGACCACCACATCTTCAGCCAGGGAACGACCTAATAGGCGATCGCTTAAGGGAATTAACACGCGATCGCCATCGGTCATGGCGGTTAATTCGATGTAACGATTGGTGCCACAATCGGCCTCGCGGACGATGACATCTTGGGACACATCGACGAGACGACGGGTCAGATAACCGGAATCTGCCGTCCGTAGGGCTGTATCAACTAAACCTTTGCGGGCCCCGTAGGAGGAAATAACGTATTCGGTAACGGTCAATCCTTCCCGGAAGTTAGTCTTAATCGGGAGGTCGATAATTTCCCCCTGGGGATTAGCCATTAATCCCCGCATTCCCACTAACTGACGCACTTGGCTCATATTACCCCGCGCTCCAGAGAAAGCCATCATATAGACGGAGTTGAGGGGATCGGTAACTTGGAAGTTGCGAATTACTTCATCCTTAAGTGATTCAGATGTACTATTCCAAGTGTCAATTACTTTTTGGAAGCGTTCCACTTCGGTGATTTCCCCGCGCACATAACGCTGTTCGGTTTGCCGGATTTCCTGTTCGGCACTTTCGATCATTTGTCGTTTAGCCGGCGGTACGGTTAAATCATCCACACTAATGGAAACCCCTGCTTTGGTAGCGAAACGAAA
>NZ_JASJFG010000755.1:0-5045 GCF_030065375.1 Microcystis sp. M49636_WE2
CAGTATTTGGCCGGAATTTTCCTACTATTTCCAAGAAAACGACTTTTATATCGGGGTACAAACCAAGCGCGGCTGTCCCCATAACTGCTGCTACTGCATCTATACCGTCGTCGAAGGGAAACAAGTACGCATTAATCCCGCCGATGAAGTAGTTAAGGAAATACGCCAATTATACGACCGCGGCATTCGCAATTTCTGGTTTACCGATGCCCAATTTATCCCCGCCAGAAAATTTATCGACGATGTAGAAGAACTATTAGAAAAAATCCTCGCCGATGGGATGAAAGATATCCATTGGGCTGCCTATATTCGTGCCGATAATCTCACCCCGAAACTGTGCGATTTAATGGTAAAAACAGGCATGAACTACTTTGAAATTGGCATCACCAGTGGTTCTCAGGAATTAGTCCGCAAAATGCGGATGGGCTATAATTTGCGGACAGTTCTACAAAATTGTCGAGACTTAAAAGCGGCGGGTTTTAATGATCTGGTTTCGGTAAATTATTCCTTTAATGTTATTGATGAAACCCTAGAAACTATTCGTCAAACTATCGCCTATCATCGGGAATTAGAAAACATTTTTGGAGTCGATAAAGTGGAACCAGCCATCTTTTTTATCGGACTACAACCCCACACCCATCTAGAAGAATACGCCTTCAAAAAAGAAATTCTTAAACCCGACTACGATCCCATGAGTTTAATGCCCTGGACAGCCAAAAAACTGCTCTGGAATCCTGAACCTTTGGGGTCATTCTTTGGCGAAGTTTGTCTGCAAGCATGGCGACAAAATCCCGATGATTTTGGACGGGAAGTGCTGAAAATTTTGGAAGCAAGACTAGGGAAAGCCGATTTAGAATCCGCTTTAACCGCACCGATAGAAACTAAGGAAAAAGTCTTAATTACCGCTTAAAAATTAATTTTAGTCAATCCGAAGGCGGCAATTAGCGTTACCATGAGTCTGAAATCAGGAGATCATCAAAATCCCTTTACTGGTAACTGCAAAATGACCGACCATCGCCCCCATGGGCTAGAATTAGCGGAATATATCGCCCTAGGATTAACCCTGCTTACCCTTATCGCCATGGGTGCGGGGTTTTTGCCTTTGTTCCTCCTAGTCGTGACTTTCGGGTTAAATATTCTCAATCGTCTCCGAGAAAGAACCAGGCAACTTCAACGCTTAACCGAGATAACCGGTCATTTACAGGAGCAGTGGGAAGAAGAAAAAGAAGCTTTATCGGCCCAAATACAGTCCCTGAGTCCCGCAGCAGCCAAGGATAACGCCCTTGCGGTCGCAGAATTAGAGGAGAATATTCTCGCCCTCGAACAGTCCTACAATCAAATTATTCAATACATCAACCGTAACGCGCTGCTGGAACGCATCGAACATCTGGAAAAATCCTACAGTCGCTTACAAAGAGAGATTTTACCGATTAACGAAGAATCGGCGGATATTACCGCCACAAAAGCGGAAAATGAGCCACAAATCACCCTACCCACCCTTAATTTAACTCTCACTTCCCCCCCCGTCCCTATCCCCCATTGGCACTATTATCGCCGTCTGACCGCCCATCGGGAAATGATCACAGCGATCGCAATTACCGAGGATCAACGGTTTTTAATTAGCGTTAGTTGGGATCGTACCCTGAAAATCTGGGATTTTGCGAGGGGAACCCTGATTAATACGTTGGAAGCTCACGATCAGGGCATTTTAGCCCTAGCAGTTACCGGAAACGGCGATTATCATCTAGCGACGGGAGGATTCGATCAAACCGTTAAATTATGGACTTTAGCCAGCGATGGCAGTAATCTGGAATTAGATCAAATTTTCCTCGGTCATCTCGGTTCGATTCACGGCCTAGATTTTGCCTCTCGGTGGCATTTTTTGGTTAGTGGTAGTTACGATCAAACCCTAAAACAGTGGAATTTAGAGCAGGAAACCGAAGAATTTAGCTCCTATGACAGTCTGGGGGCAATTTATGCCCTAGCGGTGGCTCCTAATCAAGATTTTATCGCCGCAGCTGGAGGTGATGGCACTGTCTCCCTCTGGCAATTGGGATCGGGAGAAAAAATCGCCGTCCTATCCGGTAACGTTTCTTCGGTGCAGAGTCTGGCGATCGCTGCTGATAGTCAGATTATTGCCGCCGGTTGTGTGGATGGGACGGTGAAAATCTGGCAATACGACCCCGAGAAAAGCGGTTATTTTGCGCCAATTCGGGTGATAAATGCCCATAATGGTCAGGTGACAAGCTTGGTATTCGCAGAGGAGGGTCAATGGTTATTTACCGGGGGAACCGACGGAGAGATTAAAATCTGGTTAGCCAATTCTCAACAGGCGATCGCAACTCTCACCGCTGCCGATGGGCGATCATCGCCGATCTCCAGTTTAGTTCTCAGCCCCGATTATTGTCACCTAGCGGCGGCCGCGGCCGACGGCAGCATCACCATCTGGGAAAATATCACTTAATGGTCGATCGAACTAGAAAAATTGTATAATGTAATGTCCCGGACTCGGTCGGGCCAGTTTGACCCCAAGAAAAAGTGACTGAGTTAATTGTCGTTTCTGCCTAATAGTTGTCATCGGGGCATCGAGAACGCGAGAGCGATCGCTTATCCCAGAATCATTACCCATAGTAAAAAATTCAGAATGAAGACTCCAACAGATCAAAGATTTGATTACGTCAAAATCGGTTTAGCGTCCCCCGAGAGAATTCGGCAATGGGGAGAAAGAACTCTACCTAACGGTCAAGTCGTCGGAGAAGTAACCAAACCAGAAACGATCAACTATCGGACTCTCAAACCGGAAATGGATGGGTTATTCTGCGAGAAAATTTTTGGCCCCTCCAAAGACTGGGAATGTTGGTGCGGTAAATACAAACGCGTCCGTCACCGGGGGATTGTCTGTGAACGTTGCGGGGTAGAAGTCACCGAGTCCCGGGTACGTCGTCATCGCATGGGTTTTATCAAATTAGCTGCCCCTGTCACCCACGTTTGGTATCTCAAAGGTATTCCCAGTTATCTCAGTATCCTGCTCGATATGCCCCTGCGGGACGTGGAGCAGATCGTCTATTTTAATGCCTATGTGGTTCTCGATCCGGGTAACGCGGGCAATCTTAGTTATAAACAACTCCTCAGCGAAGATCAATGGTTAGAGATCGAAGAAGAAATCTACGCGGAGGATTCGGAATTAGTCGGCATTGAAGTGGGTATCGGGGCCGAGGCTATCCAAAGACTCTTACAGGAAATTAACCTGGAAGAAGAAGCGGAAAGACTGCGGACGGAAATTGTCGAAAGTAAAGGGCAAAAACGGGCAAAATTAATTAAACGTCTCCGGGTAATCGATAACTTTATCGCCACGGGTTCTCAGGCAGAATGGATGGTTTTAAGCGTAATTCCCGTGATTCCTCCCGATTTACGCCCGATGGTGCAGTTGGACGGCGGCCGTTTTGCCACCTCTGACCTGAACGATCTCTACCGTCGGGTGATTAACCGCAATAACCGTTTATCCCGTCTGCAAGAAATTCTCGCCCCGGAAATTATCGTCCGTAACGAAAAACGGATGTTACAGGAGGCCGTCGATGCTTTAATTGATAACGGTCGTCGCGGTCGCACGGTGGTGGGGGCCAATAATCGCGCCCTGAAGTCTTTATCGGATATTATCGAGGGTAAACAGGGGCGTTTCCGTCAAAATCTCCTCGGTAAACGGGTTGACTATTCGGGACGTTCGGTTATCGTTGTCGGTCCGAAATTGAAGATCTATCAATGCGGTTTACCCCGGGAAATGGCGATCGAATTGTTCCAACCCTTCGTTATCCATCGTTTAATTAAATTAGGCATCGTCAATAATATCAAGGCAGCCAAGAAAATGATCCAACGGGGGGATGCCAATGTTTGGCACGTCTTGGATGAAGTAATCACGGGACACCCGGTGATGTTAAACCGCGCTCCTACCCTGCACCGTTTGGGCATTCAAGCGTTTGAACCGATCCTAGTGGAGGGCCGGGCGATTCAGTTACATCCCCTCGTCTGTCCCGCTTTTAACGCTGACTTTGACGGGGACCAAATGGCCGTACATATTCCCCTCTCCCTGGAAGCACAATCGGAAGCGCGATTATTGATGTTAGCTTGTCATAATATTCTCTCACCGGCGACCGGTCGTCCGATTGTTGCCCCTTCTCAGGATATGGTTTTGGGTTGTTATTATCTCACGGCCGAAAATCCCAAGGCCCAAAAGGGTGGAGGTCGTTATTTCGCCAGCATGGATGACGCTATTCGCTCTTTCGATCAGGGATTGGTGGATCTGCACGCTTCTGTGTGGTTGCGTTTACCAGTCGGAGAAAAGGTGAAAACCAATAAACCCGATGAGGAAGTCCTGGAAACGGAAACTCTCCCCGATGGCAGCATCTGGAAATATTATCGGGAGCGCAAAACCCGGGAGAAGGATGGTGAGATAATTTCTCAGTATGTGCGTACTACTGTAGGGCGAATTATCTACAATAAGACGATTCTAGAAGCTTTGGTGGTCTAGAGAGAGATTAGGTTAGGGTGGGCAATGCCCACCTTAATTTTTAGGCTAAAGCGGCAATACATTCTATTTCCACTAGCACATCTTTGGGAAGACGGGCCACTTCCACACAGGCCCGGGCCGGGGCAGTTTCCGGGGGGAAATAACGGGCATAAACTTGATTCATCGCCCCGAAATTGGCTAAATCCGAGAGAAAGACGGTAGTTTTCACCACATTTGACCAATTAGCCCCAGCAGCGGTTAAAATGCCCTCTAGATTGGCCATAACTTGTTCGGTTTGGGCGCTAATTTCCCCGGAGACGATTTCACCCGTGACGGGATCTAGGGGAATTTGTCCCGCAACAAAGAGAAAAGGACCAGGAGCGGCGATCGCTTGATTATAGGGACCCACAGGGGCCGGAGCTTTATCAGTACGGATGACCTGATTATTCATGGGCAGGATAGTTAAAAAAGATGACATTGAATCAATTGAATATTTTCCCAGTTTTTCGATCGCTTGTAGTTAATTTTCGCCGGTTAGGGG
>NZ_JASJFG010001108.1:0-3538 GCF_030065375.1 Microcystis sp. M49636_WE2
AAAACAGTCCCTTGCTAAACATTTAAATCCCGACCAATACGCGGTGATTGGTAATCTTTATAGTCCCACCAGAGGAATTAGTCCCCTGCTGAGAAACTTAATAGCAAATCCCCACGTTAGATACTTAGTTATTCTCAACGCGACTAAGGAAGATAAGAACTCTGGTAGCTGTCAATGTTTGCTAGATTTTTTTAGTCAAGGATTCCAACTAGGAAAAAGTGACACAGGTGGAGAATGTTGGCTAATTAATTCTTCTATCACGGGATATGTTGACAAAGAAATTGACCGAGAAATTCTCGAAAAATTGCGTCAATCAATTCAATACCAACTGGTTAAATCCATCCCAGAAGCGATTGAAACTGTCAAAAATTATGCAGAACAATCCCCCTTACCAACTTGGGGAGAACCATTAACCTTTCCTATCTCAGAAAATCTTCCTTCTCTCCTACCTGGGACAAGATACGGTCATCGCATTGAAGGAAAAACTATTGCCGAAACTTGGGTAAAAATTCTCCAAAAGATTAAAACCACTGGCACAATTAGACCGACAGGATATGATGGTAAATGGCAAGAATTAATTGACCTAATGGCCGTTGTCACCGATGAACCCCCAGACTTTTATTTTCCCGAACCTAATTATTTGCCTATAGATAGAGCTTTTCTTACCGAATATATCGGACAAATTCTCGATGATTCCCCTATACACCAAGGAGTTAAATACACCTACGGTCAAAGATTGCGCTCTTGGTTTGGACGAGACCAAATTGAACAGGTTATTAATAAATTAATCTCAGAAATTGACGCAGCTAGTGCAGTTATGTCCCTTTGGGATGTGAAAGACCACGAAAAGGGAGGTAGTCCCTGTTTAAATCATATTTGGGTGCGAGTGGTGGAAAATGAATTGTCTCTCACTGCAATATTTAGAAGTAATGATATGTTTGCCGCTTGGCCAGCAAATGCCATGGGATTGCGTGCTTTACAGCAACATATTTGCCAAGAAATCAATCAACGCTCCCAGTATAATTTAACCCTCGGTCCATTGATTACTATTAGTCAATCGGCCCATATATACGATGATACTTGGGAGAATGTCGAACGATTAATCGCCACCCAGTACGATAAGATTGTCAATCAGCGCGACTTTTTTGACCCTAGCGGTAACTTTTTGATTTCTGTGGAAAAAGAACAAATTCTTGTCCAACAAACTACCCCCGGCAGTGGGGAAGTTGTCGCTTGTTATCAAGGCAAAAATCCCCTCAAATTAATCCGCGAGCTTGCCGCTACCAATCCCGCAATTATTCCCGAACATATCGGTTATCTGGGAATCGAGTTACAAAAGGCATACAATTGTCTCAAAAATAATCAGCTTTATATTCAAGACCAGTAGTATGTAGGAATTATGAATTATGAATTATGAATTATGAATTGGGAATTGGGAATTGGGAAGTATTTTCAGTGAACAGTGAACAGTAAACAGTAATCAGTGGGGTGCATCTCAATAATATTATTGTAGGGGCGAATTGCATTCGCCCTCTTTTAATAACTTCTGCTGCTCACCATAAGTGAGAGAAAATCACAAATACAAGATGCACCCAATCAGTGAACTGAAAACTCAAATCTGATAACTGATAACTGATAACTGATAACTGATTACTGATTACTGGTCTTTGTTTGCCGAACCGGCGCCGCGATATTTGAGAGATGAGGAGCGAATTGGGTTGGCCACCGTGGGATTATTGGTGATTTTAACCTCCGCACCCCGATATTTACCCCCTCGCTCCTTGACAGGAGCTTCGGCGACTGTTGGCTCCATATAGGTGGCCCCACGATACTTTTTTTCGCCGGCGGTTTCCGGAGTGGGGACGGGGACATTCTTCTGCTCTTCTCGTCCTTGCCATAAAAAGGTGACGACAATCACAACTGTCAAGAGAATTAGTAGCTGAATCTGCCAAGGAGCCAAAACCAGACTCAACACTAAACTAATTACCGTGGCGGCACTGGCCAGATAAGCGATCTCATCGCTGGACTTCTGCCAGAAATAGGCAGCCAGAGCAGCGGTGAATAGTGGTAACAAAAACAAATAGGACATTCTGGGTACACCTTGTCACGCTAGTGAACCAATCTCCCTATATATTACCTCCCTAGCTTCGATCGGCGAAAAATATTAACTTAGCTTATATTACATATAAGTTTTATTTTGTCAATCCTTCTTTACAATTCGTAAAAATATTGTTACATTTATTTACATGAACTAAAAGTTAAAGCAAAACAGCCAAGACACCAAGCCGGTTCAGATTGTCTCGAGGAGTATAGGACAGAAGATGATTCCTTGAGTCCGAGACAACGGCAAAAAACTTGGCCTACTAGCTTAAAAAAGTTTTCGGGGTTTGGGTTTACCCCATTGACAGATTTGCTTGAGTTCTCCTACATAACTTAGCGCTACCTCGGCTGGACACCGAGGTTTTTTATTTTGTTACAGCGTTTTCAACTAAGTCAAACGTAGGCTCTCTTCTTCTTTGTGTGATAAGTTTAGATTATCTAGAAGCGATCAATCTTTGTGTCCTTTGTGTCTTTGTGGTTCGTTCCAGTTGGTCTCGCGTAGCGAGCGCGTTGCGACCGCCAGCAGGAATGTACCCTATAATACATTTTACCCACCAAACCCAAGAGAGCCAAACGTAGATAAATTAACTGAGCTTACCTACTTAATTAAAAATTAACTTCATTTTGATGTACAGAATCCAAATAAAACTTGATTACATCTTCTGGTGTACCCTGAGATTGCAACTGGCCCTTATTCAGCCAAATTGCTTGGTCACAGGACTCTTGAATTAAAGTCAAATCGTGGGAAACTACTAAAATAGTAGCGTTAGAATTCCAGAATTTTTTTAAACGTCGTTTACACTTATTTTTAAAACTTTCATCCCCAACGGAAAGGACTTCATCAAGAATAAGAATATCGGGGTGAACCTCTGTTGCGATCGCAAATCCTAAACGAGCCACCATCCCGGAAGAAAGAGATTTCACCGGCGCTCCCATATATTCTTCTAACTCAGCAAAGTCAAGGATATCTTTGGTTTTTTCCTTCATTTCCTGACGAGAAAATCCCAGCATTACCCCATAGAGAATAATATTATCTTTTACTGGTAAATCTGGATCAAAACCCGCTCCTAATTCAATTAGAGAGGCAATTTGTCCCCTGACTCTCACCTGTCCCTTTGTCGGTTCTAGAATACCACAAATGACTTTTAAAAGAGTAGATTTTCCCGCGCCATTAGCTCCAATGATACCTAATTTTGCTCCAGAATTAATGACTAAATCTATATCATCTAGAACTAATTTTTTGGCAGGTTGACGATATTTACCTTCAAGAAGAGAGAAGATTGTCCTTTTTAGATCATAGGAGAATTCTTCTTGAGTACGTCTTTCGAGAGACACTTGATCGAGTCGAATTACTTCTGTCATTTATAATAAATCCATAAATAAATGTCGCCAGAGTCGGAAGCAAGTCCAACCAATTCCTAAGATGATAATCCCCCCA
>NZ_JASJFG010000998.1:0-3267 GCF_030065375.1 Microcystis sp. M49636_WE2
ATGGCGCAGTAATTCCAGTAAATCGACTAATTCTTGACCACATTCGGAGACTAAGACTTCTTTCCATAAATCTTCGATTAATTTCAGTCTTTGCTGCAGAAACAGGTTGGAAGTGCTGAAAATATCCTGTTCGGTTTCGGTCGAGGGGACAAGGACGCTCATAATTTCAGTAATCAGTAATCAGTAATCAGTAATCAGTAATCAGTAATCAGTGAAAATAGGGATTAACTGCCTTGAAATGAAAAACTCTATCAAAGCAATAACTGATCACTGATAACTGATCGATCGGGATTAGTTCTTAGGGTTTGTCAAAAATGAGATTATATGCCAAAGAATCACATTTTTTCCGATTTTTAACAAAAATTTCACTATTTTTGCCTCTTTTCAGGGGGCAAAAGGACTTTTTTCTTGGATTATTGGTCACTTTTGACCGGTAACTGATCGGGAATATTGAGCAGCGGCAAGCGATCGCCACGAAAGATTTCCTCGCTGTCTTTCCCGACTTCTATCAACCAATTATTAATAGAACGTAGTCCCAAGTAGGATAAAAGAAAGGGACTAACCGCTAGACTAAGCCAAAGCTCGATCGGTTTAGTTTTCATGGCAATTTCTAGGTTAAAGGACGGCGTTTAATGCGACGAATCGGAAAATTAGCAATCAGGGCGGTAGTTCGTTGGTCACTTTCTAGGAGTAACTCGGTTTCCTCGGTGTCGATATCAAGATAACGACTGACCACTTCTAAGATTTCTTGACGCATCATATTGAGAATTTCGGGACTAAGATCGGCGCGATCATGGGCTAGAATGAGTTTTAAGCGTTTTTTAGCTTGGTCGCCACTTTTGCCCGAACCGCGCCATGCGAGAAGTTTATCGATCAGGTCATTCATAGTAGGTTAAGGGGTTGAGATGAGAGAGTTTAAGGCCCAAATAAGCGACGACGCAGACGAGTGAGAAACCCTTCCTGACCGGCCATTAAATCTAGAAACGGCACATCGCGACCCTGTAAACGCTGGGCAATGTTTCTAAAGGCCATGGCGGGGAGAGAGGTCTTCTCCTCTAATACTAATGGTTCCCCTTTATTAGTGGAAATAATAATTCTTTGATCGTCGGGAATAATCCCCAACAGGGGAATTACCAAGAGGTCGAGAATATCCTCGACGCTGATCATCTGGTTGAGTTGAATCATTTCTGGCCGCAGCCGGTTGACGATCAGACGGATACTCTTAATATCTTCGCTTTCTAGTAATCCCACCACGCGATCGGCATCTCTCACCGCCGACATTTCTGGGGTAGTAACGATGATCGCTTCCTGGGCAGCGGCGATCGCATTGCGAAAACCCATTTCAATTCCTGCCGGGCAATCAATCAATACATAGTCGTAACTTTTTGACAATTGGGCGACTAAATCCTTCATTTGATCGGCAGTAATCGCCTCTTTGGTACGATTTTGTGCCGCCGGTAATAGGACCAGATTTTCCTGTCTTTTATCCTTAACTAAAGCTTTATCAAGGCTACAATCTCCCGCCACCACATCGAGGGCAGTATAAACGATACGCTGTTCTAATCCTAACAATAAATCGAGATTTCTCAGTCCGAAATCAGCATCGACAAGGGCGACTCGACAGCCTAATTGAGATAAGGCTGAACCTAAGTTCGCCGTTACTGTCGTTTTACCAACTCCTCCCTTTCCCGATGTCACCACAATTACACGAGCCATAATTTATATCAGTTATCAGTTATCAGTTATCAGTTATCAGCTATCAGTTACCGGTTATCAGTTATCAGTTATCAGTTATCAGTTATCAGTTTGATAGAGTTTTTCATTTCAACGCAGTTAATCCCTATTTTTACTGGTCACTGAATCACCGTTTACTGATCACTGTTTACCGGTCACTGATCACCTTTTTTCTACCCATCCCACTTTATCTTTAAAGGTGTAGGTTCTGGAAAAATTATAAGCCCCAATGATGCGGATTCCTCCTTCGCTGATACAGGCAATTTCTGCTTCAATGCGATCACTAGCTAAAGCCGGAGCGCGTGCCACTAATTCCGCGATCCTCAGTTGAGTTAAGTCGATTCGCAGGGCCATAATTACCGCTGCTCGATCGCCGCGGAATCCAGCATGGGCCACACCGCGCAAACTCCCCCAAACTAATATATCGCCATCAGCGACGATCGATCCGCCGGGGTTGACATCGCCCATGATTATAACTGTACCCGGGTGACGGATTTCTACACCCGATCGCAGGGTGGTTTTTAAGTACAAAGGTTCGGCGAGGAGGGATGGCAGCGGTTGCTCGTCCCCAAAAACCGTGGGACTCGATCGCATTTGTTCGACATTGTAACCCATAGTTGCCGCTGCCACTGCGGTTTGTCTTCTTTGGGTTTGGATGGTATGTAGGGGTAATTCGGCGCTGTCTAAAATTGTGGCGATCGCTTGTAGTTGGCGCGTATCCATCAGGCGATCGTTGGCCTGTAGGTGTACTGGTGTTCTAGCGGGGCTGTTTTGGCCGCTATTACGGAGATAATATTTTAATCCTGTCAAGATATCTGTCCAATCCTGACTTGTCTCCCCGGCGCTGGTTTTGGGCAAAATTAGCACCAATTTCTCACCCTCGCTTTTTAAGTGGATTTGGGCGTATCTCTCTATTACCGAGGCTGATGGCTCAATTTTTTCGGTTTCTGAGTCGATTTCTTGATTTATTTCGGTTTTAGTTTCATCCATAGCCATAATTTTTTACTTAAACAAGACAAAGCGCAAAATAGCGATCAGCAAACCGACGGAAGCGGTAATTAGTGAACCTCCTAAAATGGTTATCAATGCCCAAATTTGATTTTTTTGACTGCCCTCGACTATTTTGAGGCGATTATCCATCCCTTCGACTCTTTCGGTTAATTTTGCCTGTCCTATCTCTAGGGATTTAACATCTTGCTTGATTTCTTTAATATCAGCTTTAATTTCGCCAATATCAGCCTTAATTTCGACGATACTATTCTCGATCGCCGTGAAACGAGTTTCGATCGCTTTTTGTCCGTTGATAATTAAGTCTTCTAGCCTTTTTAAGTCCGTATCGGCAAGAGTTTTCATAAAAATTAACCAGCTATCAGTATAGATGTTTCTTTAATTTTGACATCCTCGCCGCCGTAAAACGGACGGCGATTCCCAAACCTCACGATTTAGGTTTCTGCTTCTTTCCCTTGCGGGGTTCCGCACCTGCCTTAACAGATTTACTCTGTTCTGGTCTTATGGTCGCTCTACAGACTGACA
>NZ_JASJFG010000299.1:0-2090 GCF_030065375.1 Microcystis sp. M49636_WE2
ACTGGAAGGAGAATCTGCCCTGATTTTGCGTCTGTTGCAACGTCGCTTTGGTGCAGTGGATGAGGTGTTGGCTGCCCGGATTCAGGCTCTAGAAATCGAGCAATTAGAGTCCTTAGCTGAGGCTTTGTTGGATTTTACAACCTTAAACGACCTAGTGCTTTGGCTAAATCGCTATGGTCTATAAATTTACTAACTTGAGTCGGCAGGAGGTTGACGCGATGCTAGGACTACAATTGGCAGATACAAGGGTATATCGTGAAGCCAAGGAAGAAGGACGACTGGAAGGACAACTGGAAGGACGACTGGAAGGACGACTGGAAGGAGAATCTGCCCTGATTTTGCGTCTGTTGCAACGTCGCTTTGGTGCAGTGGATGAGGTGTTGGCTGCCCGGATTCAGGCTCTAGAAATCGAGCAATTAGAGTCCTTGGCTGAGGCTTTGTTGGATTTTACAACCTTAAACGACCTAGTGCTTTGGCTAAATCGCCCCTCGCAACCGCTTAACTAAACTTAGTCAAACCTAAGCCACCTGAAAGGGTGAGTTAGGAAATTTTGATGGCCAAATATCCATCCCTGACGATGGGTGACAAGGGCAATTCTTGTCAGAGGGCAGATAAAAGTTTATGCGGATGGCGAGACTCGAACTCGCAAGGCGTAAGCCACACGCCCCTCAAACGTGCGTGTCTACCAGTTCCACCACATCCGCTTGATTTTAGCTTAACCATTATAGCACAGAAAAAAAATAATCTGCAAGCAAATTTTAAAAATTACTGCCGCACAACCTTCGCGCCACCTGAGTTAGTACGGATAAACCTTTTAGGGAACCTTGAATCAAATGGAAGGCCGGGAGAGGACGGATTAACATTTGTCGAGCTAGGGGCAATGGTAGCAGCTGACCTTGATTATCAATTGCCGGGGCTAAATCGGGTAAGTCCTGTGTCACCTCGTCGCTAATCACGCGCACAATTGCCACTTTTTGCCCGCGTAAAGCCGCTAAAATCCTTGCTCCTTCCATATCTACCACTTCATAGCCCCCCTGTCCTAAACCTCGTTTTTGCTCGGACTGGCTAATCAGGCGATCGCTGGTTAAACCTTTAACGAGACTATATCCGGTTAATTGGGCGATTTCTGCGGTTATTTCTGGTTCGCACTGCCAATAACTCCCCTTTTCTGCGCCACAACCTTGATAGATTACCCCATCTCCGACCCGATAGCGATCGCTGAGACTGCCCGCTAATCCCATCAGCACAATTTTTCCTGTAAACTTATTAAGAAATTCTAGAGATTGCCTAGAGACTGGGGAACTGTCGAGGAATTCTGGAGCGCCAAGGTTAATCGGGATAATTTGCGGGGCTAAATCGCCGATTTTCCTTAATCCTCGACGGATTGAGCTATGCTCGGCCCCCCGGGGAACAAGAATAATATCTTCAGGTGTGAGCATGAAATTTTTGAGAAAGTTTCCTAATTAGTCCATTGAGATGTTATAAATAATAATAGTGAACTAATTAGGAATAATTCTTAAGTAAATAGCCCTGCCACTGACTGGGCAATTGTCTTTCTCACCATGAAAAAGTCTGTCATTCTGCGTTTATCCGAGGTTAACAAGCGTTTTCCCGCTTCTCCTACTCTAGCTGTCGATAATATCAGTTTTAGTTTAACAGAGGGCGAAATTCTCGGATTATTGGGTCCGTCGGGCTGCGGTAAAACCACTCTGCTGCGGATGATTGCGGGATTTGAAAAACCATCTCAAGGAGTGATTGAATTGGGAGGGCGAATAGTTGCCGACGAAAAAACCTTTATTCCCCCGGAAAAACGCAATACAGGCATGGTTTTTCAGGATTACGCTCTTTTTCCCCATTTAACCATCGCCGAAAATATCGCCTTTGGGTTAAAAAATTCTGGGGAGAAATTATCGAGCAGAGCTATTAACGCGAGGGTGGCGGAAACTTTGGATTTAGTCGGACTGCAAGGACTAGAAAAACGTTATCCCCATCAGCTATCGGGAGGACAACAGCAAAGAGTCGCCCTCGCCCGCGCTTTAGCCCCAAAACCCTCTTTAATCCTCTTAGATGAACCTTTAAGTAATCTCGAT
>NZ_JASJFG010000612.1:0-2076 GCF_030065375.1 Microcystis sp. M49636_WE2
CTCCAGCTAAAAGTTCGATGGGCAAAATGAATTTTTATTTTATATTTTTGATAAAGCTCTTGCCAAAGAACACCAACTTGTTCACCCTGAGAAATAGAATTTGTGCTAACTAAAGCGCAACGAATTAAACTATTTTGAATAAATTCAGCCGCTTTAATATACCATGCGGTCACATAATCTAAAACACCTGCTCCTTTAATGTCCCCTAAAACATGATTCATGTCAGCCTTTTGGTCGGCATTTTGTAACTGTTTCCCCACAAAAGGAGGATTACCTAAAATAAAATTGAGCTTCTCTTTTGATATAAGTTCTTCCCAATCAATCCGCAAGGCATTTCCATTAACAATCTTTGCCGCTTTTTTCAATGGTAAACGCACAAAATATTGACCAAAAGTATTACTAACTTTAACATTCATCTGATGATCAATTAACCACATTGCCACCTCAGCCACCCTCACCGCAAACTCATCGTATTCAATACCTGCAAACTGATTGACATCTACCTGAATAATGGTACTAATATCTGTTACTAACTGCCCCGTTTTATCTAATTTATCTAACTCTTGTAATACCAAAATCTCTAAATCTCGTAACTCCCGATAGGTAATAATTAAAAAGTTGCCGCAACCACAGGCAGGATCGAGAAAATATAAATTAGCAATCTTTTTCTGAAATTCTAGTAATTTATTGCGATTGCCTTTAATCTTCTCAAATTCCCTGTGTAAATCATCTAAAAATAACGGTTTAATCACCTTTTGAATATTTTTCTCGGAGGTATAATGCGCCCCTAAATTACGTCGCTCTTTTGGATTCATTACCGCTTGAAACATAGAGCCAAAAATAGCAGGGGAAATTTTTCCCCAATCAAAAGCACAAGCTTCTAATAACATGACTCGCATCTTGCTATCAAAAGCCGCTAAAGGTAAAGACTCCTCGAATAACTTGCCATTTATGTAGGGAAATTGAGTGAAATTCTCATCGAGATTTTTTAATCTTTTGTCTTCTGGTGTATTCAAAACCTGAAAAATAGCATCAATGTGCATCGCCAAATCACTGCCATCTTCTTTGGTATGTAAATCGATATATTCCCAGAAAATACCCTTATTAAAAATACCCGTATCATCGGCAAATAAACAAAATAATAAACGCACTAGATAAACTTCTAAATTATGCCCCATATAACCAATTTCTTTCAGGCAATCATGAAGTTTTCCCATTAACTCGGCAGCTTGGAGATTGACGGGATCTTCGTCTTTATAAACTCGCTTTTCGTAACCAGCAATAAAATCAAATAAATGAACGTTATCAACAAAATTACTTAATTCAAATTCCCATTGATTGCCCGAATCTAAATCATATAATTTAAACCGTTGAAAATCCGATACTAAAATATAACGCGGTAACTCATGTTCCTTTAAATTGGGAAAATAATCCTTAGCCTGTTGTGTGGCTTTTTCTAAATCTTTCCCCTTCGATTTATGCTCAACTAAAATCGTTCCTTTCCAGAGTAAATCAATAAAACCCTGTTTATTATCGGCTTTTTTTATCGGTTGCTCAAAACTAGCTACCCTACGCCGTGAAATGCCAAAGACATTAAAAAAATCATTCCAAAAAGACTGAGATTCTGCTTTTTCTGAAGTCTCTCCTTCCCACTCTTTTTGAAAAGCGATGGCGCGATTTTTTATTTCATTCCAACTTAAAGGCATAGTTTTAACTCCTTATCTTTCGCCGGTTTGCTCAAAGATAGTAGAAAATGGTGTAGGGAGCTATAGGCAGTCAGCAAGGGATACAGATAAGTAGCTGGTTATAATTAAATTGAAGATAAATTTTAGGTTCGATCCCCCCTTAGTCCCCCCTTAATAAGGGGGGCATCTGATAATTTTTAACGCCTACCTACTTAGTTTCCATTTTAGGTGATTTTTTGGTAAACTACAAGGGAAGCTAGAAATTAGTAACGCCTTGAGAATTGTAGCCGCTTAGTTACCAATCTAGTTATTGACTCGAAGGAACAACTTATCGCTATGTCGAAAACTCTCTACGAACAAGATTTTCAAGTATGGCTCGCAACAACAATTA
>NZ_JASJFG010000283.1:0-1238 GCF_030065375.1 Microcystis sp. M49636_WE2
AACACCGTCTAGTCTATCGAGTCAAAGATGACCGCATTGAGTTTTTAGCAGCACGATATCACTATACTTAAACAGCTTATGTATTCCAGAAAACGGGTTTCTCAAAGAAACCCGTTTTCTTCTCAAAGAAACCCGTTTTCTATGACACGGATTGGGGAACTAATTAAGCTTTGTCGCTGTCTGGCTTTGGCGTTAACTGGCGTTTAACCAATGCACCCAAGCCTAACAATCCTAAACCTAATACAGTACTCGGTTCAGGAACGGTGTTGACAGTGACGAATTCAGTGGTAGTATCGAGCGCACCGGCGAATGTCCCGACTTTGCCGCCAGGAAATTGCAGACTGGGATCGACGGGATAGAGCTCAGTTCCACCTGACGCGCCGTAGAAAGTTGTGCCATTGCTGGAAGCTATCCCGTCAGAATCAAAAAAGTTGCCGATATCGCTGCCCAGTACATAAACTAACCCGAAGAAGTCAGGCAGCCCGTGGGAGAAGGCGGGGACGAGGGAGTTGCCAGAGAATGACATCATGTAGTCGGTGACTTCACCATCCAAGGAGTGAATAAAACCATCATTATTTAAATCTTCGCCGGTAAACATCCCGGTGATGGTAGCACCTTCGGAGTAGCCACCTTGGAAGAAGTTGAAGGAAGCGGCACTGGCGGGGAGGACAGTCAGTACAGCGATCGCGCTAACTGTGCCAGCGAGGACAACACCAGCCAGAGAGATAGATTTGAAGTTAGTTGTAAAATTCATGGGCAATTTTGGGCAAATTCCACCAGCATTTTACCCCCCCCCGATTTTGTCAAATATCACTTTTTTAAGTCCAGAAAACAGGTTTCTCAAAGAAACCCGTTTTCTCAGTGCGATCGCTTGTGGAAGATCGGGTTTAGGATATTTGTAATCTTTGATACAAATCTCTCGATCATCTGTTCTTAAGATTAAGGCTGGTGTTGCCAATTGATCGGAAAAGAGGCCGGCGCAAGCAGATAAAAACCGCAGAGAAGCTTGTGCCGTGGGATCAAAATTATTAAGCGGAGAATAGCCTCTGACCGGACTTCAACATCAAAGTTAGTAGGAAACTTGTCATCGCCTAAGTTAAAGTAACCCTTTATCCACGACACAACACAATAGGAAAAATACTTATGAGTTATGGAACCCGTGTTCAAGCTATCTCTCAAGTAACGGATCGTAAACCCCTACCTAGCAAAATTCCTCAGCGTTTAGAGGCCCTCTGGGC
>NZ_JASJFG010001044.1:0-3590 GCF_030065375.1 Microcystis sp. M49636_WE2
AGGACAGAAGGGGAATTAGAAAAGGCTTTATCGATTGCCCAGGGTAACATCGATCGCCTATCATTTATTGAAGTACATCTCGATCGTTTTGACTGTTCCCAAGGCTTAACTCGTTTAGGTCAAGCTTTACGTTCACCCCATACTTAGACTGGTTATGCTATCCGGTTTTGACTGTGTGAAGCTGCCCTAAGACACCAGACTGAAACTCTTTTCGCTCCCAAGAGTCAACAATTAAGATACAATCGGTATCTTAATCAAAGTTTGCCGGTGACAACCGCAACTAAAAACCATATGAATGCTTTTTGGAAACAAATCACCCTACTGAACTTTTCCCCCGCTTCTTGGTCAAAATATAGCTATCTGCATCGTTTCGTCGGCCTTTTTAGTCAATGGCGACAGGGTAGCCGGTTTGTGGAGTGGACAGAACTGATGGGTGCGCTGTTAATCTCTCTCCTTATCGCCACTGCGCCGTTTTTCTCCACCAGTCAAATTGGTTTTTTATTGTTAGCAATAGCGGGTTATTGGCTACTCTTAACCCTTGTGGATGAAGGCAAAATCGGGGTGACACCGATTCACATTTTGGTACTTTTATACTGGGGAATTGCCACGGTTTCTACGGCTTTTTCTCCCGTTAAAACCGCAGCTTTGGAAGGATTAATTAAATTAACTCTCAATCTAATCTTTTTTGCTTTTACCGCCCGAATCATGCGATCACCACGCCAGACAAATTGGATTCTGACTACTTTAGTTTTAACCGCCTTAGCAGTCAGTGTTTACGGCATTCGCCAGCAAATTTTTGGTGCGGAACAGTTAGCAACGTGGAACGATCCCACTTCAGAATTAGCGGGAGATACTAGGGTTTATAGTTATCTCGGTAATCCTAATTTATTAGCTAGTTATTTATTACCCGGTATTGCTTTTAGCGGTGCTGCATTATTTGTGTGGCAGGGATGGCTACCGAAAATTTTAGCGGCTTTATTAACTTTAGCCAATGCCGCTTGTTTATTTTTTACCGAGAGTCGTGGCGGTTGGATTGGTTTGATGGTCTTAGGAATTGTCTTCTTATTGCTATTATTTTATTGGTTCAAAAGTTATCTACCGTTATTTTGGCAAACATGGCTTTTACCCTTAGTTTTAGGGGGTTTAGCCGTGGTGGTTTTAGGGGCGATTTTATTGGTGGAGCCGCTGCGAATTCGGGTGATGAGTATTTTTGCTGGCCGGGAAGATAGTAGTAATAACTTTCGGATTAATGTTTGGGATGCAGTTATCCGCATGATTCAAACTTATCCGCTTTTGGGCATCGGACCGGGTAATGATGCTTTTAAGAAAATTTACCCACTATTCATGAAGCCAAAATACACGGCTTTAAGTGCCTATTCTGTGCTATTAGAAATCATGGTAGAAACGGGAATTATTGGTTTTACCTGTTTCCTCTGGTTATTAGTCACAACTATCGGCCAAGGCATCCATCAAATTAAACTTTTACGCGATAAAATGGATAGTCAAGGCTTTTGGTTAATCGGGGCAATTGCCGCTATGGCCGGAATTCTTGCCCACGGTTTTTTTGATACAGTTTGGTATCGTCCCCAAGTTAGCACCCTATGGTGGTTAGTTTTGGGTTTAATTGCTAGTCGTTGTTATTCCCCCGCTAGGGATTTAAAGTAGTTCAGGCACAGATGCGATCCTCGATCGCCACCGATTGCAGAAGTCTTTCCACGATAACTTTAGCTTGACGACCGTGACTAGGAATCAGACGATGGCAGAAGACGTAGGGAGTAATCAGCTTAACATCATCGGGGATAGCATAATCGCGACCTTCGAGGAAAGCGTAAGCTTGAACTGCTTTTTGCAAAACCACACAACCCCGGGGACTGACTCCTAAACTAATATCTTCATGATCACGGGTAGCGCGGACTAAATCGACGATATATTGCTGTAAAGCAGGAGCTACCTTGACCAGACTGACTAATCTTTGCAATTCTCCCACCTGTTCTAAGGAAATACAAGCTTCTAGGGATTTAACCGTCTCTTGAGAATGCTGTCTTTGTAACATTTTTAATTCTTCTGCTGCGCTGGGATAACCCAAACTCAGGCAAACGGCAAAACGGTCCATTTGTGCTTCTGGAAGCGGAAAAGTGCCTTGATATTCGATCGGGTTTTGGGTGGCGATAACAAAGAAAGGTTGGGGGACCGGCCGCGCTTCTCCATCGACGGTAACTTGTTTTTCTTCCATGACTTCTAGAAGTGCCGATTGGGTGCGCGGTGTGGCCCGGTTGATTTCATCGGCCAAGAGGACGTTAGCAAAAGCGGGGCCGGGGATAAATTCAAATTCGCGACTGTTGGGGTTCCAAATCGTGGTTCCCGTGATATCACTAGGGAGGAGGTCAGGGGTGCATTGTACCCGTTGGAAACGACCGTTAATTGAACGCGCTAAGGATTTGGCTAACAGGGTTTTGCCGACTCCGGGGACATCTTCCAGGAGAGCGTGACCACCACTGAGCAAAGCCACCAGCACAATGCGAATCGATTCGGTTTGGCCGACGATGCTCTGGCTCAAATTTTCCATCAAAATATCAATAGCGTCTCTCATAGCACAAATGGGGTATTCTGTCAAGAAGATTAATGTTAAGTTTTCTTGATCTTAACGATTCTTTTCCTAATTTGCCCACACTAACGGGAAAAGTTGACAGACAATGGCGGTAATTTTTCTGCTAGGGAGCTAATCGGGGTTAGGGTGGCGAGCATAGAGAAAATTAGTTAAGAATTGTTGCCAGTGGGCGAAATCAAGATTTTAAGTCGGTTCAGTACGGTAAAATCGAGAAGAATTTCTCTTAATCAGTGAAGATGAAAGCTAGTTCGCTCGTTTTTAGTCTTGTTTTAGGAATCGCTGCCAGTACATTAACCAATAGTTTACCCGAAAATTTGACTTTCAATTCTCGGAAAATATTGGCTCAAGATCAGGCTCCTTCCTGTCCCCTTCCTCCAGATCTTGCCATCACTTTTCGCAATAGTGAATGTCAGGCAGTTACCCTAGAAAAACCCCAGACTTTTTTCCGTTATTATAGTGACGAAAATAGCAAAAAAGGTCGTTTTCTGACCACGGATGAATATGCCACCAATGTGGAGGCGATCAGAAATTTAGCCCTCGATCAAAAGTGGAATCCTCCCAATCAAGCGACTAAAGTAGTATCGGTGACTTTACCTGCGGGAACAACGGTTTATCAAGGAATTGTCGCCCCCCAGAATCCACCTTATTGTTATCACGGTGGTGGTCAGCAAACTTTTATTAAAGACTCGCGAGATGCCAATATACAATGGGGAGAGGGGCGAGGACTAACGCTTACATCTCTTTGGTGTCGCTAGAATATTATGGAAACGAACATGAGGGAATTAGTTCAATCAATTGACCAAGCTATTACCGTGGCCGAACAGATGCGGGAAACAAAAATATCGACTCGGATTGAGGGTTTAATTTCTGTCCTGAAAACCATCAAAAGTCAGGCTTTAGCTGGTCAATTACCACCGTCTCAAGGCATTGTTACCCTAGGATTAGCGCGAGAAGTAGCTGATTGGATCGATTCCCTCGATTC
>NZ_JASJFG010000910.1:0-3073 GCF_030065375.1 Microcystis sp. M49636_WE2
AGAGAAGATGCAAGGGTGATGCAAGGGTGATGCAAGGGTTTTAAGAGATTCTAGCAGATTTAAGTGCATTTGGGAAGCTCTCAATCAAGCTAAAAGCCCTTTCCTGTAAGGTTTTTACCATTATTCAGCAAACCCTAATTAGGGGTAGAATTGAGGCTAGTATTATGGTTGAGCCAGCAATTATTGCAGAAGATATGGGCAAAATCTACACCACGATTACAGTTATCAATCGCGCCGATCAAATTTTAGCAGCAGCGGCTGTGATTTCTCCCGATCAAATTCGCTCTCTTACCCTAGAAAATGTCTTGGTGGATACGGGAGCAACTACTCTTTGTCTAGTGCCAGAAGTAATCTCCCGCTTGGGTTTACAGCTTTTAAAAGAAGTAGATGTGGCTACGGCTAAAGGCATAGGAAAAGTGAGAATTTTTCGCGATGCCACCTTGATTATCGCTGGACGAGAAGGCACTTTTGAATGTTGGGAATTACCCGGAGGTCAAAACAATTTATTAGGAGTAATTCCTTTAGAAGCTTTGGGATTAGAACCAGAGCTTCGCGGCCAAAAATTGCGAGTTTTACCCACGGAATCCAACGAGACTTATTTAACAATTTTATCGAACAAAATAGCTCTATAAAGTAACTTTTTGTCTGACTGTTCCGGCTCTTTCAGCTATAGCGACAATCTCGATTTCTTGACCAGAAACTCCTTTAATTACCCATTCCACCGTACAGCGATAATCTAAACCGTGAGCGAGACTACTATATACTTTATTTGATCGCCCTTCTAAGTGACCGATTTCCTGCTCTAATTTTCCCACTATTAAACTTGCATCATCGACCAAATTTAACTTGACTTGAATGGGACGAACTATCTTTCTTTCCAGTGCTTTTTTACTGGTATAAGTGGGTAAGAATCCCTGATTTTCTAACTGTAAAACCAGATGATAAATACCATTGCCCTCCGACTTAAGATCGAGACGAGAGATAGCTAAAAGAGGTGACATTAAAGCATGGGCAATAGTAAACTGACATTGTTTCTCACATAAATCTGGTAAATACTTTTCTGGGGCATTTTGCCAGACATTTTTAAAGTCCCAACCGCCAATTTCCACCTCTCCCAATTGGGGATGATCAAAACTTTGCCAATTAATAAAACCCTTTCCCGCTAAATTCTCATCATTCCAACGCTGTAACTTCAATTCATCTTCAAAAGGATGCCAGCGAAACCATTGAATATAATCATCTTTTTTCACTCCCGCTTGGGTGGGTGCATCCCATAACTCCACCGTAAAACCATACCAACCAAAATGATCGTAACCATAATCATCCATGGCACCGTTAATCACTTCTTTGGGATGATCACGAAAACCGTGATAGACAGAAACGCATTCATAACCAGTCATTGCTTTTCCCTTATCAGCAATATATTTATACATTTCTAAGTCTTCCACGGGGAAATATTCATCGGGATGGGTGCTATAGGGACGCAACATGACTGCCGAATAGGTATGATAGGTAACGAAGCCATTAATATTGGTGTTATTTGCCCAAAATTCGGCTTCTGCACGGGTTTCTGGCTCGGAAAAAGGAAAATCTCCAGCCCCCTGTTGTTCCCCTTCAGGAACCCAATAAACGGGATAATTGCGGTTAAAATCTAGGCCCTCTAGGGTGGGGGCAGTGGTAAAATTATAGCCATCGTAATCGCGGATTAAACCTTCGGTGAGCAAAGTGTAAAAAGTTCCCTCAAATTCCTCCGGTTCGCGACGCACCATAATGCGAGGATATTGTTCAGAAATTTTCCAAGCGCCACAGGTATCTTTTTGGCGCATTTGTAAGATTAAACCATCGCCGTTAATATCTTCAGGATATAGCCCCGGTTTCTCGTCCGTGTGGGGATAGGGGCGAATACTTGATCGTAACATATAGGGAGTGGTGAGATATTTTTCTGCTCCATCCACGGCTAATCGCGGCAAAATATAGACAGTGTAATGGTCAAGAAGTCTGGTAATTGGCGAATTATGACCGTATTGGCTCAAAAGATGAGAGATAGTATAGAGAGCGACGGCAGAACCTGTTACTTCCCCCGCATGGGTGTTAGCATCAATCCAATAGGCAGGTTTTTCTAAATAGGGGCCTGTGGCTTGATTTGTTAGGGTAGTTAACCAGATATCTCGATTTTCGTAGGTTTTACCGATCGAGGTGAGGCTAATTAAATTAGGATAGGATGAGGCTAGGTTTTTGAGGAAAGAAACTAATTCGGCGTAGGGGTAATAGTGGCTAAAATCAAACATAATCTTCTGCAACTAAAAAAAGGATTCTTGGGTTAATTTGACAAAATATGGGATAATAACAGTAAAAAACTATGGATAGTCAAGATATCGCTCGCTACATTGAAGAAACTAACGGTATTTCCAAGCCTTGGCTGTTGGTGCAATTGCGTCTCAAAAAACTGCAAGAACGTCGTGCCAGTCTTTCCCAACAGGAATACATCCAAGAATTGGATGATATTCAGCAAGACTTAATGAAATTGGGCGAATGGTGGCGAGGAATCGAGTCAGAAGTCTTTAAACCCTAAGCGGTGGCGATAATCTGCAATACTCGCGGTAAATCCTCAAATTCGCCGATGATGCGTTTCACTGGTTGCGGCCAAACCCGGACTAAAGTGGGAATAGCAGAGACATGATTAGATTCTGCTTGTTCTGGATGTTTAGAGATATCGATCACTTTCAGGGTATAGGGATGGTGTAATTCTCGTTCCAGAAGCTGATGGATCGATTCTAGGGTGTGTTTAGTATTGGCATTATTGCCGGAGACAAATAACCGCAAAACATAACCCTTGGGACTAGGGTTAGTATAGTCGGAGTCAGCACCAATCACCGGAGTAGCCGCGGGAAGCTCCTGATAACGGAGAATCAGATCGTGGGATTGCCAAAGCTGGGGAAACTGCTGACGATAGGTTTCTAAGATAGTGGGATTAGAGGATTGTTCCTGCCAAGGTACAGTAAACCAAGCTCGCTCGTCCGTGGCGAAAATAGCATTTAATAAAGGCTGATAGCGACGGACAAGGGGATAGACT
>NZ_JASJFG010000614.1:0-4731 GCF_030065375.1 Microcystis sp. M49636_WE2
GCAGTAATGTGCAAGAATTTAACAGTCTCAACCAAACTTATCAACAAACCTTTTCAGTCTAGTTCATGACGATCGCTAGTCGTATCGAGTCAATCCGTCTTACCCTACCCCCCTCCACGCGCCTGATTGCCGTCAGTAAACAGGTATCGAGCGATTATATCCGTCAAGCTTACCGGGCAGGAGTGAGAGATTTTGCTGAAAGTAAGCTACAGGAAGCAATCTCGAAGCAGCAAGAACTAAAAGACCTGCCAGATATTTCTTGGCACTTTATCGGGCATCTACAGGCAAATAAAGCCCGCAAAGTCCTAGAATCTTTTGATTTAATTCATTCCCTCGATAGTTTAAAATTAGCCCAAAGACTCGATCGTCTAGCGGCGGAATTAGAGATTAATCCCCAAGTTTTGCTACAGGTGAAAGTTGTCCCCGATCCCGATAAGTTCGGTTGGGACAAGGCCGAATTACTGGCAGATATTACCGATTTAGTCAACTGTCAACAGCTAAAAATTCAGGGTTTGATGACAATTCTGCCCCAGGGATTATCCGCCGGGGAAAAGTTAGCCGCCTTTGAAAAAACCAGCGATTTAGCCCAAATAATCGAGAATAGCTCTAGTTTATGCCTGCCTCATCTATCCATGGGGATGTCTAACGATTATCCTCTGGCCATCAAGGCCGGAGCCACTTTGATCCGGGTGGGAACTGGCATCTTCGGCGATCGCATTTATTAAACCATCGCCGTAAATTTACAGAAAAAACCTCTAGAAATTTTAATAATCGGTGATAATATATCTTAAAATTACAGCGTCTAGTCTAGAAGTTGCTGGTTAGCAATGAGGAATTGACTTTTTCCCAATCCCTAAAAACTATCCCCTGATAACTGATAACTGAAAAGAGGGAACTAACCGCTGCCCCCAGACGACTAGAAGGAAAAATTTAGTTCCATCAACTAGATGGATGCCCCCTTAACAAAATAGTTCTCCTGTACCAAGTGAGAGCCAAAATTTTTAAGGGTAACTAAAACAACCCCGACTCTGGCCAAGACCACCCAAAAAAATCTTTTGAAGGACACTTAGACTGTGAACAACATTTTTACCAAACTCAAAGATTTTGTCGGTATCTCCGAACAACCGGAAGACGAAGACGAAACCGACTACGAAGAAATGAACTGGGAAAAGTCTTCCCCCCAAGATAGGGGTCAAAACGAAGAAGAAGATCCCCTCAATCGTCGTCAACGCGAACCTTTAAATCTCAGTACAGCCACATCTATGGGACTCAACAGAAGCAACGTGATCGGTATGCCAGGTATTAACAACAATAATGCAGAAGTGGTCGTGATCGAGCCCCATTCCTTCGAGGAAATGCCCCAAGTTATCCAAACCCTGAGAGAACGCAAATCGGTGGTTTTAAACCTCAACGTCATGGATCCCGAAGAGGCACAAAGAGCCGTGGATTTTGTCGCCGGTGGCACTTATGCAATTGATGGTCATCAAGAACGCATCGGTGAGAGTATTTTCCTATTTACCCCCAGCTGCGTTAAAGTTAGCACCCTTTCCGGAACTATTCACGATATCACCGATAACCCGAAAATAGCTCGTCCCGTTTCCTCCACACCTGCTTGGGCAGCCGAAAGCAGTCGATTAGCTCAATGAATCCTTCCATAGTCCTCTCGTCAGGTTTGTCGAAGCTAGAAATCGATCGATTTATCGAGAGGATGCGTTTTTTCTTGGTAGGATAGCTAAATCTCTCTTTTTTACTTTTTACTTTAAAAAATACTGTGTCTATTCGTTTAGGAATTATTGGCGGTGGAGTGATGGCCGAGGCCATTCTCAGCCGTTTATTAAAAAAAAATGTTTATAGTCCAGAAACGGTGTTAGTCAGTGAACCCCAGTCCCAACGGCGCAACTTTTGGGTTAATACCTATGGAGTGCAAGTCAGTGAGGATAACCGGGAAGCTGCTAGGGCAACTGAGGTGTTAATCTTAGCGGTAAAACCGCAAATTTTAGAGCAAGTAGTGAATAGTTTGCTAGGAATACCCGAAAAACCCCTAATTATCTCGATTTTAGCGGGAGTTACCCTCAATCGCTTAGAAATGGGCTTTCCCGATCGCCCCGTCATCCGGACGATGCCCAATACCCCGGCCACGGTGGGACAAGGGGTTACAGCGATCGCATCTGGTCGTCATGCGGAACCGGAACATCTGGCCGTAGCCAGAGATATTTTTGCCGCGGTCGGTTCGGTGGTGGAAGTTCCCGAAGCTTTGATGGACGCGGTAACGGGATTATCGGGATCGGGTCCGGCATTTGTGGCCTTGATGGTGGAAGCTTTAAGCGATGGTGGTGTGGCGGCTGGATTACCGCGAGCGATCGCATCTCAATTAGCTATAGAAACAGTTTTGGGGACGGCAACCCTATTAAAAGAATCGGCCATACATCCGGGGGAATTAAAGGATCGCGTCACTAGCCCTGGGGGAACGACGATTGCCGGGGTGAGACAATTAGAAAAAGGCTCTTTTCGATCGACTATTATCGAGGCAGTGGTGGCGGCCTATCATAGATCTAAAGATTTAGGGCGTAGTTCTGAAAAGTAATCTTTGTATCTTTTTTAACCCATAACTGATGTCTCAATCTGTGATAAGATACGCAGCAATTCTTGTCCAGAAAAAGTTATGAATAAGAAATCTTATCGTTTTGATTTAATGGCATTAATTGCCATTGCAGCTTTTTTTCTGGGGATTGTTTTCTGGAAAGTCCCGCTTCATTATCCCTATATCCTTAATTTTGATGAAGCGGTGGCCATGGTACTTGCCTACGTCACTAAACAAGGTTATCGTCTCTACGAACAAGTTTGGCACGATCATTTATCGGGTTTATCTCTTTTACTAAATGGTTGGTTAAGCGTGACAGGATTTACTATCCATGCCGCCCGCCTTATGGTGCTTTCTTTATCCACAATTATGTTAGGGATTTTTTATCTAATTCTGAGAGTTAATTGCGGAATATTGGCTTCTTGTTTATCGGTATTTATTCTCTCAACCTGTCTAGTTTATATTACCCTGTCAACGACAATGTTGCGGGAGTTACCCTCACTTTTTTTTACAATTTTAAGTATTTTTATCATCTTTAAAGCCGTTAAATTCACGGGTAAGCTTAAGTATGGACTGTATTTACTCAGTGCCATTGCTTTGGTTTTTTCCCTGCAAATTAAACTTTCGGGCATTACTATTATCCCAACTGTAGCTTTAATTATTTTTCTCAATCAACAGAATAGTTTTATTAAAAGAATCATTGATATTGTTATTTGGTCAGTCGCTGTCGTTTTAGTCTTTGTCTTAGGTTCCCTGACTATTTTTCCTTTTTCCTACGAAAATATTATTAAATCTCATGTTATTGTTGCCGCTAGTTTCGGTGAAGAAAATCTCACCTTATGGACTCTCTTACAAAGCGCCCTACAACACGAACCAATTTATCTAATCGTCACAGTGATCGCTATTATAGCGATGGTTTTTACTCGCAATATAATACCACTTTTACCGCCCTTGATCTGGTTGGGTTCTAATCTATTTAGATTTGCCACAGTCGCCCCAATTTGGCCTTATTATTATATCCATTTAATTATTCCTGCCGTTTGGATAATTGCCTTATTTGTCGAACAGTTAAAAATTACTGATAGCCTCGGGGAATTTAGGCAAAATCGAAAAATAACCAGGAAATTAGTTCTCAAAATGCTGATTTTTCTTCCCCTTTCTGGTCAATTTCTCTTTAATACCTTAAGAATAATCACCAATCGTGATCCCTCAATTAATGCCTACGTTCAATTTAACAAAAGGTATAAACCTCTTTTAGCAGAAGCTGTGTTTGAAAAATTTAAAAACTCCGAGAAACTTCTGTTAACCGATAATCCTCACTACATATATCAGTATTTCTTGAAAACACCCCCAGAAACTGCCGTCATCACCAGAAAGAGATTTATCAATCAGAATCTTGATGGGGATTTTATCCTAGAAGTTATCGAAAAAAGACAGCCAGATTTGGTTTTTCTTTATCGATTTGAAAAGGATTTTATGCAATCACCAAAACTCAGGGATTATTTAGAGAAAAATTATATCCAGTTTCCCGACCAGCAAGAAAAAGGAACTCTCTTTATCAGTCCGAAAACTTGGCAAGAATATCAAAGTAAGGCTAATTAGAAATTGTGGACGGGGACTATTAACGTTTTTTCTTTTTTACCGGTTTTTGAGCCACTTTTCGAGAACGTTTGTAGGCCGATCCGATCCAATCACTACAACTATGACTCATTGCCCCTAATTCTAAACCAAGGAAAATAGCGATCGCTACCCGGGGATACTGTTGCCATAATGCGATCGCTTGCTGCGGCCACAGTCGCCAATCCCAGTCTATACCCCAGAAACTTTGCAGGAGCGGAATGATGACGATCGCCGCTAGTAAAAGAAAACTACCGAAGTAAAATAACCGAAAAATTGTGCCGATCAATAAACCGTGGGATAACCAACCGCGATGACGGATCATGGAACGATAGGGTAGCCACAACCAGCGCAGATAACCCCAACGTTTGTACTGTACCGAGTGGATGTCAAGATCTGGTCCAAACAGGAATCCGCTAAACAAATAACTGGCCAAGAGTAACAGGGTTAATTTACCACTGCCACTGACCAAAAAACTCGCCCCCGCAATCGGTGGCAGCAAAATTAGGGTAATGCGATCGTGAGTTCGACCA
>NZ_JASJFG010000523.1:0-2293 GCF_030065375.1 Microcystis sp. M49636_WE2
CATCATTAGGGCTTTTTTGGCATTCTGTTCCACTAAAATAATTGCAGTTCCCGTCTGATTAATCGCTTTTATCTGTTCAAAAACGCTGGTTACTAAGATAGGAGATAAAGCTGCCGAAGGTTCATCGAGAATTAATAAATCCGGTTGCAACATCAGCGCTCGTCCCATGGCTAACATCTGTCTTTCTCCTCCAGATAAAGTGCCAGCTTTCTGACGACGGCGCTCGAGCAAACGGGGAAACATGGCATAAATGCGCTCTTTTAAAGATTTTATATTTCCTTTGCTCGTAAAAGCTCCCATTTCCAGATTTTCCTCAATGCTCAGGGATGGAAAAACATTAGCGATTTGGGGAACATAACCCATTCCGAGGGTAACGATTTGATTGGATTTCCAACCGGCGATATTTTTTCCCTTAAAAGTGATAGTTCCAGCACTGGGTTTTAATAAACCAAAAATTGCCTTAGCAAGGGTAGATTTTCCCGCACCATTGGGACCGATAACCGTGACTAATTCCCCCGGTGCAATGCGAAAGTTAACCCCTTGCAATATGTATAAATCCTGCACATAACCAGCATAAACTTGTTCAACTTCTAAAAGGTAATCCATGGTAAGGTAAAAAGGAGATAGCAGACAGTAATATGAATTATGAATTATGAATTGGGAAGTGGGAAGCATTTTCAGTAAACAGTAAACTGAAAACTTACATCTAATAACTGATAACTGATAACTGATAAATTAGGGAGTTTTTTGTAAATCGGGACGTTCTTCTGGCAGAATTGCACCTTCGACGGGACATACTTGTAAACAGATACCACAGTCGATACAAGTGGCAAAATCAATCCAATACCAATCGGTTCCTTTAACATTTTTACCCGGTCCTGGATGGATACAAGCAACAGGACAAGCGGAAACGCAATCAGCAACCCCTTCACAAATTCCAGTGACGATCGAATGTGGCACAGTGTTTTCTCCTCTAATTCTTAACATTAGTTTACCACTTTTAGGCGCTGCCGTGTCGGGATTGTAATCGTTGTTAGGAAACTTCCCCTTAATTCCCTAAAATCTTGGGAGTTTTTTCTTGATCTTAGCAAGAAGTAATATAGGAGTTTTGCCGATGGTTTTTACTATTCCCTTACGGGAGGACAAATAGTTAATTTCTTCCTGTAATTTCTGATTATCTTTCTGAAGATTATTATGATTATTTTCTAATTTTCTTAGTGATATTTCCATCCCTTGCATAGTATGATAATCTTGCTGTTGTTTCAGATACATTGTCTGTTGCGTTTCCTGTAATTTTCTTAACTCTAACCAGACTTGATCCTGACTTGATTCGTTCCGTTCACTGAGCGCATACCAGAGAAAATTAATGATTTCTTTCGCTAGTTTTTGATTAATTTCAGCAATCTCGATAATATCAATTTTTTCGAGGGTAATTTTCGGATATAACCTTCTTAAATCTTGGGCAATATCAGAGGAAGAAGTGATGATTCTAGAAGCGGATAAAATTGCATAGTGTTTTTCTAAATTTACTGGTAAATTACCGGTTTCTTCTGGGAATTTAGAAGTAAGAAAAAGTAGAGAAGAAGTGGTTAAGGGACTGGTATAAAAAGTGGAAATAAATAAATTAGCCTGTAGGCGATCGCAAATAGTTTGGATTTTTCTGGCATCCTTTCCCGTAAAATTATAATCGTAGGATTCCGCAGGCCAATATTTAAATTCTTCCCATCGTGGTGCGGTGTTATTTCTATCTAAAATAACAATGTGTTGACTCAATTCTAATTGACTCCAATGCTCTAGAATTGAAGACCAAACCCTGGCTAATTTTCCTTGATCAATTTGAAAAATTACGCCATCAATAACAATAATTGGAGTTTTATTCTGGGAGATAGCTTGAATTGTTTGTAATTTTTCTCGCTCATCCTTATTTAAAATTTTCCCTAAATCTTCCATCTTAACTGGATTGGGTTTAATTTCTATATCCTTAATTTCTGGGTGAGGAATTTCATAGATTTTACATACTTGATAATGTTCCTCTAATGCTTGACCATTGCTGCCATGTTCTAAACCTTGCAGATTTAAATAATATAAACCTAAAATCTCAGGAATTAAAGCCATTTTTTCCCCTTGAATGCCGATTCTTAACCAAAATTCGTAATCACCAGCACAGCGAAAATTTTCCTGAAAATAACCATATTTATCGTGCAGCATTTTTCGCCACATTGGTTGAGAACCCACACAACAACCTTGACGCATCTGTTGATAGGAGTAATTTGGCCAATTCCAATGTTTTAAA
>NZ_JASJFG010000070.1:0-1460 GCF_030065375.1 Microcystis sp. M49636_WE2
CAGTTTAGAGGACTGCGAGAGCTTGAGCTAAAGAATCTCGGACAGATTAACCTGCTTGTGGGAATTAATAATTCGGGAAAAACCAGCGTTCTCGAAGCGTTATCTATTTACTGTCATCCCTTAGATCTAAAAGTTTGGCTAAATACTGCTAGACAAAGAGAACAAGAGTACAGAGTTTCTCGGACTCCTTATCTAGATTCCCTACAGTGGTTATTTACCCACGAGGCAATGATTGAGCAAGAACAACTTAATCACGGGGTTATATCAATCACAGGAAATGGCTCCTTTAAAGTTCAGAAAATCGAGGCAATTTATGAAGAACTCGAAGGAATTATTTTAACTGACAGTCCCGAAGACAAGCTTAATCCTAATGAGATAATTAGCGAAGAAAATGAAGATTTAATTGATAATAATGAAGAGTTATGGGAAACAAGAAAAGGTATAAATTTATCGATAACAGTATTTCTTGCTGAAGAACAATTAAGTTTAATTAATTATCCCCAAAATCCCCTGAAAGAAAACTATCAACTTTGGGAAAATAGCCCTCTCTCTAGACTATCGGGAAAAAAAGAACCTAGCTTACTAACTTCTCTGGTTAGTCCCGCTTCTCATCGTTCTGATATTGGTCAATTTCGGTTACTTTCAGAAGTGAGATTTGCCAATTTTAAAACAGATGTTATCGATTTACTGCGTCAAATGGACAGTAATATTTCTGACTTAGAAATTCTCTTACCTCCTCATTCTTTATCTGCCAGATTTAATATTTATATTCAACATGAAAAATTGGGACTTGTCCCCGTTAGTACCTTTGGTGATGGGGTGCGTCGCTTACTTCATATCGCCCTCAAACTTGCCAGTGTTAAAGGTGGAATTTTATTCATTGATGAATTAGAATCAGCTATTCATACAGAGGCACTGCAAAGTTCTTTTAATTGGTTAGTTAAATGGTGTCAAAAAATGAATGTACAACTGTTTGCTACTACCCACAGTCTAGAAGCTGTTGATGCTCTTTTAGAAGTCACCGAACCAGAATCAGATTTAGTGCTTTATCGTCTCGAACCAAAGGAAAATTATACTAGAGTAGTTAGACATGATTGGACTCGATTAAAAAGCTTACGAGAAGACTTAGGACAGGAGGTTCGTTGGTGAGTCGAGAACATATATTGATTGGAGTGGAGGGTAATCATGATCAAGCTTTTCTGGTGAAAGTTATGTGTAAACTGCTGGGGTTTTCTAAATGTGAAGAACTCTCAAATCTAGAGCCAATTTGGAAAAAATTTATTCCGAAATATCCTCCTCCTAAAACTGGAAAACTTTACATCAGACTCGATATGCCATCTATTCTTTATACTGAGACTTTATCCGTGGCAATTTATGCCGGGGGTGGCAGTGAATTAATTAAAAATTTAACCAATAAACTTGCCGATATGGATTATAACAATGAATTATCAGCTTTTGCC
>NZ_JASJFG010000411.1:0-1128 GCF_030065375.1 Microcystis sp. M49636_WE2
AGCCAATCTCTCGGAAAAATCTCGTCAATACTTAAATCAACTGGGTATTAATAATCTTGATGAAAATATCGAGAATGCTTCCTTAATTTGGCTGCACGCATTAGCGATTGGGTACTCTCCCTTGTATCTTCGGGAAAATGCCGACGGTATTCGTCAAGACTTCCCAAGGATTCCCCTTCCCAATAGCCAAGAATTATTAATTAAATCTGCCCAACTAGGACAAGCGATCGCCTCTCTTTTAGACACAGAAAACCCCGTTATAGGAGTCACCAAAAAACCGACCCCTGCAATGCAAAAAATCGCCTTGATTTCCTGCACTGATGGGGGAAATTTAAACCCAGATAAGGGGGATTTAATTATTAACGTCGGTTGGGGACACGGGGGTAAAAATGGTGTGACAATGCCGGGTAAAGGAAAAGCGATCGCCAGACAATATACAACCGCAGAAATGAGCGTAATTAGCCCAGAAATGCGAAAATTATTAGGAACCAAAACCTATGATATTTATCTCAACGATCGAGCCTATTGGCAAAATATACCAGCCCGGGTGTGGGAATATACCATCGGGGGTTATCAAGTCATTAAAAAATGGCTAAGTTATCGCGAGGAAAAATTATTAGGACGGGGATTAACTATCGCAGAAGTGCAGGAAGTCAGCGAGATGACTAGAAGAATTACTGCGATTATTCTCCTAGAATCAGACCTAGATGATAACTACCAAAATATCAAAACAGCCGTGTATTCTTTTTAATTAGGGTTGGCTGATTAAATCTAAAAACCTTGTGGGAGGCGAAATTTTGACTTTTTCCCTGAAAATCGGTAAAATCCTACACCCTACACCCAGGAAAAACTTTTTGCCGCAAACCCTAATTAAAGGGGTAGTTAATCCCCATTAACTACACTAATTCTACATGGGAATCATCCCCGATCATAAAGCGTAAAGCCTTGGGACGTTGGGGGGCAATTTCTAATTTTGCCCGTCGTCCGATCACACTATCAACTATGCGCTGATGAATGCCAATAATCGTGGCATCTTTGAGAATTACACTGTGTTCTATGTCGGCATCGATTAATTTTACTCCATTAGCCACACTGCTATAGGGACCGATAAAACAATTCTCGATGTGA
>NZ_JASJFG010000524.1:0-5038 GCF_030065375.1 Microcystis sp. M49636_WE2
GATTCAGGTATATCCAGATAAAATGCGAATATTAACCCTTGTACCGGGAGGAATTAGCAATCAACTGCTGTTTTTTCCCACTCTAGAAACCCTCCAGCAAACTTACCCCCAAAGCAGCATTGATGTTTTGGTCGAACCTAGGGCAAAAGCTGCCTATCGTCTCTGTCCCCAGGTTAAGGAAGTGCTTTTATTTGACTATCGAGATCAGTACGGATTAGCGGATTATTTAAATATTTTGGGAGTAATTCGGGACCGGGAGTACGAAATCGCCATTAGTCTCACCAATCGTCCTGCTATCAATCTTTTACTCTGGTTAAATGGTGTTCCTAACCGTATAGGCTACGAAAATAATGGCAGCTGGTTCTTATCGCAACAAGTACCCCGGCCAACGGAAGGCTATCTAGCGGATCATTATCAGGCACTGGTCAAAGGGTTAAAGATTGCCGCACCCTGTCCACCTTTAAAACTAACCTTGAATCGCGATGATATCGATTGGGCCGAAATGGAGCAGCAACGCCTCAATATCAAGGATAGCGGCTATATTCTCCTCTACGCCGGCGGTAGCGATCTCAGCATCAGCCAAGGACTGGAAACGCTTTATCCCCTAGAGAGTTGGCTAGAAATTATCCAAGGTATTCGCCATCAACAACCGGATTTACCAATTGTCGCGATCCAGGGAGAATTGGATGAAGCTTGGGTTTTAGCCCTCAAGGCCATGGATAATAACTTAAAAGTGTCGAGAACGGGCGATATCGGTAAAATGGCGGCTATGATCGCCGGGGCTAATTTATTGTTAGCTACCGAAAGTGTCCCTTTACAGTTAGCCGTGGCCGTGGGAACCTATACCCTATCTCTGCTGGTTCCTTCGTTGTCTAAGAGAGTTTTACCGAGTGGGGGAGAGCTGCATCGATATATTGAGGCTAATACGGGAAAAGTCGCCGATATTACCCCCGAAACTGTCCTGAAAAAGATTTGGGGCCGGTAAAAAATCGGGTTTCGATCGCTTTTCTTGTGGCTCGAAACCCGAAAAAAATCAGCATCAAGGCTCAATTTTGCGATTGAGATAACTGACTTTTCAAGGATTCTAGGGAGGCCCAACGACCATCGATGGCAGTATTTTCCGGAAGAAAAAAATCGGGTGGTTGACAATTGGCTCCGCAGAGTTGACGGGGGGGCAAAGTTAGACACAACTGCTCGTATAACCACATTTGCGGGTCAAAATCCCCGTTAGGATCGAGGGTTTCCGAGAGGTCTTCGTAGGCTATTTCTCGCTCTAGAGGATAGGAGCTATCGTAGTCTTTATTTTTGTCTAGCCAGATTAATTCGGAAGTGTTTAATTGCAGACGATGATTATATTGTTGTAAACAGCGATCGCAGGTTAAGGTGACGATGGTTTCTGCTTTCACCGATACTTCCAAAAAATTCCCCCCATGTCTAACCAGCAAGGTCCCCCGCACCGGTGTCAAGGTTTCTAGACCGGGGATAAAATTATCGATGATGATCACTCTTTGTCGATCAGGAGATTTGAGGAGGTGGGGGATAAAAATAGTTTCCATAGATAACTCCTGTATCATTTATCGGGTGTCAACTGCGTTAGCGAGTAACGCCATCATAATTGCTCGGTGACAATCTTTCTTTTATTAGTTTATCGCAGCCCAGAGTGTAGGAATTATGAATTATGAATTATGAATTATGAAGTGGGGAGAATAAATAAAAATAATCCCCTGCCGACCGTCTCGGAGTCTCCTGTCTCGGAGTCTCCTGCATTTGACAGGCTGTCTGTTGATCGATCGAGAAAGTTTCCTCAGAATTGGGAGTATATGCACAAAGGTACTCCTATGTCAACGGTTTTGAAAAATTTTCTTCCTCGCCTCGGTGGATTGGTTATGGTTGCACTGCTCTGCTCGCTTGTGCTGGGGGGATGGCCTCGGCAGGGAAAAGCGGCTCAACCAGTACATTTATCCTACTGGGTGCGATCGGGAATTGAACAACTAGAGGCAGGTAATTATCAGCAAGCTTTGCAGGATTTCAATCAGTCGGTCGAACAGGAAAATAACTTGGCCCTAGCCTACAGTAATCGCTGTTTAACTGAGATTTATTTGCAGGATTATCTCCACGCTTGGCAAGATTGCACCCGCTCTTTACAACAGCAATCCGATAATTATCTAGCCTATTTCCATCGGGGTTTAGCTTTTTATCGTTTGGGAGATTATCCACAGGCGCTGACCGATTATAACCAGACTATCCGACTAAAACCCACCTATTATCAAGCCTACTATAATCGGGGTTTAGTTCAGGCGGCCATGAAAAATTATCCCCTTGCCCTAGCCGATTTTAATCAATCCTTGCGTCAAGTTACTAACCAGCAACCCGACACTTTAGCCACTATTTATAATGATCGAGGTTTATCTCATTTAGCCCTCCACAATTTTACCTCAGCCAAAGCGGATTTTAATCAAGCTCTCCAGTTAAATAAAAATAACGCCTCAGCCTACTATAATCTAGCTTGTACCGCTCACCAATTAGGTGAATACGAACGCTCGATCGCCGATTTAAATCGAGCGATTGCCATCGATCCTTTTTATGCCGATGCCTATATTAGAAGGGGATTACTGCGGCATCAATTGGGTTATTATCAATCGGCTTTAGCGGATTTAAATCAAGGAGCAAATCACCTCTATCACCAGGGATTGCACCAAAATTATCAGCAAATTTTAGCCCTAATCGAGCAGATTCACCAACAGTTACTTTCCCTACCATCTCCCATTGTTTAAAAGAGCGGTCAATTTATAAAGGAAAGCGCTTCATGGCTGTGACGGCGAGACGGGCATTATCTTTAAGGACTTGGGAAACCCGGGGAATTTGGGGAATTTGCCAGAGAACATCGACGGTGCGCCGCAATAATCGCACTAGATCTCCCTCATCGAGGCTAGTATTTTCGCACAATTCCGGCCAGGATGTCCCCTGGGCCCAACGGGAGGCAATCCCCATCAGTTGGGTTTCTAACCAGACGGGAATAGTGATATCGTAGCGAGATTGAGCTTGATAGAGTAAACGGCGAACTTCTCGCAGACCGGGGGAATTTCCTTCTCCTTGCCGCAAAATATCGATAACTTCTGGCACAGGCGGGTAATTGCACCAAGTATCGGGGCGAGGGGGTTCCGTAATCATGGCGCTGATGGCGGCGGCTAGTTGGCTAGGAGTCAATCTGTCCAAATCTCCGGACATCATCGCTAATCCTAACCAGAGTTCATTTTCCCCGCGAATAGTGGCCGCCGCTTCTCCGAGGGGAGTGGGCAAATAAACCTCTAATGCTTGGAATTCTCGCAAAATCTCGATTAGATTCAGAAATTCTTCCCAGTAGTAGGATTTACGCGATTGTTGTTTTTGGTATTTAATCTGGGTCTTGTGTAACTTATCGCGAGCAAGCTCTCGATCGTAGTATAATTTCATCAATCGCCCCGGATTTTTGCGTTTTTGCAGGGGATGAGCGGCAATTTGACTATTGACAATTTCAATTTTTTGTGATTGTGTTGCCAGTTCCGCCACTGGTGGGATGCCCTGCACTTGTTGGGGGATTAAATCGGCGATCGCCTGAGTATTTTCCTCACCCTTGCGCCACCCTCCTAGGGAAACAGCTTCTAGGGAAGGGGGTATCAGTTCGCCTAATGCCGCAGGAGTGATAAAACCTCGATCAATCTCGCTAATATCGGCATAGGCGGCTAAATACCAGCGATTATCACTGCCTAAACAAACAAGAGTTCGCACTTGACCGGCTCCGTGCAGGGTATTGACAAAGATAGCGGGGACGGGGACGGGAACCTTAATATGTTTGCCCTTGAGATGGAGGATAGTTCCGACGGGAATATTCGGCAATTTTAGATGTATTTCCTGTCTTTTCTGGGCCTCTGACTGACTAGCGAGGATTTTATACAGTCTTTCTTCTTCCCGCAGTCTTTCCCGTAGCTTTTCGTAACTGAAGACCTGCTCCCGCTCGATACCGGCTAACTCCATATCCAACTTAGCTAATTCGGTGGTTAAGGCGGTAATCTGTTGTCGTTCGGGGCTTAACTTCAAACGAGCGAGATATTCGGCGAAACTGCGCTCTAAGAGGTCTTTTACCTCCTCTAGACTGTGTTTTTGCAGGAGATTTAAGACCATGCCGTAACTGGGCGCAAAACAGCTTTGCAGGGGTTCCGGTTGGGCGGTGGCCAGAAAAGCCGCTTCTTTTGCCCCTTCAAAGGGCGTTTGTACTGTCACCACATGGCCCACCGCGTCCATTCCCCGGCGACCGGCCCGGCCGGCAATCTGGACAAATTCCGAGGGAGTCAGCATACTATGACCATCATCGGTGCGCTTGGAGAGGGCCGAGATGACGGTGGTGCGGGCGGGCATATTAATCCCGGCCGAGAGGGTAGCGGTGGCAAAAACCACCTTAATTAAACCGGCTTCAAAGAGTTGTTCGACTAATTCTTTCCAGAGGGGTAAAATCCCAGCATGGTGAACACCACAGCCCCGGGTGAGGGGTTCCACTTGGTCGGCGCGCACCAGTTGGGAAGCACTGGCTAGGAATTCAAACAGTTGATTTTTCGTCTCGGGGTCGGCGGTTAAGAGGCTGAGGAGTTGCTCGTCAGACTGGGGGTTATTAGCGAAAAAAGCCAGTAATTTTTGGTGTAGGGGCGGATTTTCGACGGCAAAGAAGGAAAGGGCGAGTTCTTGCAGATTGGGATTATCTTCCAGAAAGAAAATGAGTAACCGGTAGTAAATGGCTCTAGCTTCTTCTGGATTAACGAGATTGAGGTTTTTTAGCTCTCGAATCGCCTGATCGCAACCTTTCCGACTGAAAATGACGTAAATGGCCGGGAGCATATCCTTGTCCCGCAGCGTGGTGACAATGGAGGCGATGGTGGGACAATCTTCTCGTTTTAAGCGTCGGGGTTTGCCGTGGCCGACTTTTGAGCGTAGTTTCGGGTTAACTTTGCTCTGTTTTGGGTCGAGCAGCGGGAATAATCCCTCTTTATTGGCGAAATAAAAGCGC
>NZ_JASJFG010000532.1:0-3257 GCF_030065375.1 Microcystis sp. M49636_WE2
GTTATTCTGGTAAAAGTTTCAGCCGGCTAGAATAATCGCTGAAAAACTTTTGTGGGAGTGGATCATGTTACAACGTCTTTTTTTAGCCTTTACCCTCGCTTTTCCCCTTTATTTAAGCATTGCTATTCAACAAACTTCTCCTCTAGCTGATAGAGTAAATCGCCCTTCTTCTCGCGGGATCAATAAAATTGAGCAGACGGTAAAAACTATCCAAAAGCAATTAAAACAAAAGCATTCGGTTCAATTAGATTAATAAATTTTGGCAACAAGAGGAGAAGTAAAACTCCTCTTTTTTACTTTTTACTTGACAAACTACTGGCTATTTGCTGCGGGGGACGGTATTCGGGAACTAAATCTTGTAGGGACCTAACTAAGCCCTGACGGTCATTAACTTGAATAGAATTAAGCAATTGCTCTAATTTGATTTGTAATTTTTCCCAAGCAAGAAAGTGTTCATTAGCGCAAAAAATCTTTGGGTGAGCGGTGGGACGAGCTTTACCGGTATCGATTAATAATTCTTCGTAGAGTTTTTCCCCCGGTCTTAATCCCGTGATTTCAATATCGATATCTTGCCCTAATTCCAAGCCACTTAAACGAATCATCTGTAGGGCCAAATCGTAAATTCTTACCGGTTCACCCATATCTAACAGGAATACCTCACCCCCTCGGGCCATGGCTCCTGCTTGTATAACCAAACGCACCGCCTCTGGAATAGACATAAAATAGCGAATAATATCGCGATGGGTGAGGGTAATATTCTTACGTTGGGCGATTTGTTCCCGGAAACGCGGCACCACGGAACCGCTACTATCGAGAACATTGCCAAAGCGGACGATAGCGCAACAGGTGGAACTGTCGGGTAAAGCGGCCAAAGCTTGCACGACTAACTCAGCACAGCGTTTGCTGGCCCCCATAATGTTAGTCGGTCTGACGGCCTTATCGGTGGAAATAAGAACTAAATTACTAACTGAATTCTCGATCGCGATCTGAGCGACATTTAAAGTCCCCCAAACATTAGTGTAAACCCCCTGACTAGCATTGGCTTCCACAAGGGGAACGTGCTTATAGGCGGCAGTGTGATAAATTGTCTCAATCTGGTGTTGTTGGATGACCCGGTCTAGATGATTGCGGTCGAGAACATTGCCTAGATAGGCATACTTGCGTAAATCCCTATAATTTTCACTTAAATCGAGATCGATTTTGTAGAGGGAAAACTCGTTTAATTCGTAGATTACCAAGCATTTTGGCTTGAGGAAGGCGATTTGTCGGCATAATTCCGAACCGATGGAACCGCCACCCCCGGTGACTAACACCGCTTTACCAGTGACATTTTTTCCCAAAAGTTCGGGATGGGGTAGAATTTCTTCCCGTCCTAATAATTCCGAGACATCGACACTGCGAATCTGATTGATGGTCGCTTCTCCCGATAAAATTTTTGAGAGGGGAGGGACAGTTTTAATGACGATGGGTAAAGTTTCTAGACTTTCGATGATTTGCCGCTTTCTGGCCTTGTCTAGGTTCGGAATAGCGAGAACAACCCAGTCAAAGGCTGTTTTTTGGTGCAGTAGTGCCAATTGAGAGGGGGGATAAACCCTAAAGCCTTGGATCACTCGGTGCTGCAAATCGGGATTATCATCAACAAAGGCCAATAAACGATAGTGGGGGTCATTTTGTAGGGAACGTGCTAATTGACAACCCACAATCCCCGCACCATAGATAACAATTGTCGGTTCCCTATCCACACTACTGACGTAAATATTCAGACGGTGAAAGACAGAACGAATCAACAATCTGATCCCAATAACCAATACTAGGGTTAACAATGCGTCGATAATCAGGACTGAACGCGGCAAAAAGGCATCCCCTTGAAAGTAGGCAATACTGATTAAAACCCCTGAACTATAGAGGACTGCTTGCAGCACGGAGGAAAGAAACTCTAAGCCTGTATAACGTACTACGGGACTGTAAATGCCTTTGAGAGAGAAAACTAGAGTTTTAACGGCAATTAATCCCAATATTTGCCCTAAAAAAGGTCTAATTTGCTCATATTCGAGGCTAAGATTAAACCTGAGAGAGAAGGCTAGATAGATGGTCAGACAAAAAATCAGGCAATCGGTGACAATTAAAAGAGATCGCTTCGATGACCTAGATAGGGAATTAGCTAATTTAAGGATTTTGTTGGCCAGTTTTCTATACATTATCCAATTGATTAATTAATCTTACGGTAAATTTACTTAGCTCCTCTCGACTTTGTGCGATAATCAGTGCTTATTATTCGGACGAGTCTTGCTAGGCAGGGCTTTGAAGAATATATTTCTGGAAAATTCCCCCTATTCTTCTCCCTTCCACACAGAAACAAGAAGAGCCAATATTTTTTATAACAGTAGCGCTACCTGTCTTTCCGGAGATGATATCACCCAAACCCAATTATGTCAAGTGGCGGGATTTGTCAAGACTTTTTTTCCTTTTACCAACTTTTCATCTCTCCCCAAAAATTTTCTGCTCCCGCAAACTAGCCGATAAATCACCGCTAGTCAAGGTTACAATCAAGAATTGACACAAAAATTTATCAACTAAAGTTATGAGTAATCAGTACGATGCGATCGTGATTGGGTCGGGAATCGGGGGATTGGTGACAGCGACGCAATTAGCGGCAAAAGGGGCAAAAGTCTTAGTTTTAGAGAGTTATCTGATTCCGGGGGGCAGCGCGGGTTATTTTGAACGAGAGGGTTATCGTTTTGATGTGGGTGCTTCGATGATTTTTGGTTTTGGCAAAAAGGGGACGACTAACCTCTTAACCAAGGCTTTGGCAGCGGTGGATATGAGTATCGAAACCATTGCCGATCCCGTCCAGATCCATTATCATCTCCCGGACGGATTAGACCTAAAAGTTCATCGCGACTACGAACAATTTTTACAGGAATTAATTAGCCATTTTCCCGCAGAAAAAACCGGTATCCGGCGCTTTTACGATGAATGCTGGCAGGTGTTTAATTGCCTCAATAGTATGGATTTACTATCGTTGGAAGAACCCCGCTATCTGACTAGGGTTTTTTTCCAGCATCCTTTATCCTGTTTGGGATTGGTCAAGTATTTAGCCCAAAATGCGGGAGATCTGGCCAGAAAATATATTAAAGACCCGAAATTATTGAAATTTATCGATATGGAATGTTATTGTTGGTCGGTAGTACCCGCCGATCGCACTCCGATGATTAATGCGGGAATGGTCTTTAGCGATCGCCATTACGGCGGAATTA
>NZ_JASJFG010000884.1:0-1611 GCF_030065375.1 Microcystis sp. M49636_WE2
ACCGAAATGTTCGGAAGGAAGGTTGCCCAAAAGTCCGATAATGTTGCGTTCCATCACTTGGAAAACCTCTTGGGATTCTGGTTTCGAGAGTTGGGCGATTGTTTCGGGACTTAAGGTCTGGACATACTGCCACAAACTCTCAGAAAATTCACTATCGGTACCGAATAAATTGTGAGGGCGATCGTTTTCTCTATACACCTTTGATCTCCTGAACTCAATTTTTTTATAAACTATCCTTTTGGTTCTTCCAATTTAACAGTTTTTTGAGATAGTGGGAGTCGGTAGAACCGAACCTGAACGGAATGGTTATACCAAGCAAAAAACCCATCTCCAGCAAAAATAAAAAACTTAACACTGATGATAACCGATCACTGTTCACTGATAACTTTTATTTACCCATACCTAAATGCTGGGCCTTTTGATAGACTTTACCCTCCGTCAGCAGCGAGGGGGCAATCACCACTTCCACCTGTTGCATTTCCTTTAAGTTCTTAGCACCTAAAGTTCCCATACTGGTTTTCAGCGCCCCTAGGAGGTTATGAGTACCATCATCTAATTTTGCCGGTCCGACGAGGATTTCGGCAATAGTTCCGGTACTGCCCACACTAATTCGGGTTCCCCGGGGTAGAACCGGACTAGGTGTGGCCATACCCCAGTGAAAACCGCGGCCGGGGGCCTCCACGGACCGGGCAATGGGAGAACCAATCATCACCGCATCGGCGCCACAGGCGATACATTTGCAGATATCACCGCCGGTAATAATGCCGCCATCGGCAATAACGGGGACGTATTTACCGGTTTCTCGGAAAAAATCGTCCCTAGCAGCGGCACAATCGGCCACAGCAGTGGCCTGGGGAACTCCCACTCCTAAAACGCCGCGAGAAGTACAGGCAGCCCCTGGACCGATACCGACCAAAACCCCGGCTGCCCCAGTTTTCATCAGGTTAAGGGCGACTTCGTAGGTGACGCAGTTACCCAAAACCACGGGAATGGGCATTTCTTGACACAGTTGTACTAAATCGAGGGGGGTGATAGCTTCCGGGGATAAATGGGCAGTGGAAACAACCGTTGCTTGGACAAAGAGAATATCGGCCGCTGCTTGGGCAACGATAGCACCGTATTTGACGGCACCGGCAGGGGTGAGGCTAACTGCCGCAATACCGCCTTTTTCTTGAATTTCTTGGATACGAAGCTCGATTAGTTGCGGTTTAATCGGTTCTGCGTAGAGTTCCTGCATTAAACCGACGAATTCTGCTTTGCCGACTGCGGTAATGCGATCAAGAATCGGGTTAGGATCCTCGTAACGGGTTTGAATACCTTCGAGGTTTAGTACCCCTAGCGCCCCCAACTCGGAGAGAAGGACGGCCATTTTAGTATCCACCACCCCATCCATAGCGCTGGCGATAATCGGGATTTCCCGCTCGATATTGCCGAGAGACCAACGGGTATCGGCTAAACTAGGATCGAGGGTTCGCACTCCGGGTACAAGTGCGATTTCATCGATACCGTAAGCTCTACGGGCTGTTTTGCCCCGACCAATAATTGTATCCACGTTTCTATACTATTTCAGACCTATTTAGCCTAGACTAGCAAATTTCGCACCATCTCGAA
>NZ_JASJFG010000636.1:0-4664 GCF_030065375.1 Microcystis sp. M49636_WE2
CAAGAACAATTAATTAATGCTCTCGACAGCAATCAACGGGAATTTTATCAGCAGGAATTCTATCAAACTGTTAATAAATGAATCGCAATTGATCCTCACTACCAACAAGCTTAATTATCTAATTGATTAAAAACTAGACAATTGTTCGGCAATAATAGATACTAACTTATCCACTGCTCCTGCTTGCCCGCGCACTGCCCGCAATTTTTGCCGGATAGCCTCTAATTGTTCGGGATTTTCTAGCCAGGATATAGCTATATTTGCCACTTCCTCTGGTTGTAATTCCCCTAATAATTCTGGAACAATTTCGTCACCCGCCCAAATATTTGGCCAAGCATATAAACGCTTTTTCCGCAACATATAGAGATTAATTATCTTAGCAAATAAAGAACCCACCCCCGGCAGTTGGGCTAATAAACCGGGTAAACCGTCCCAAGTTCTCATCGCGTCTAGTTGCTGAGTCGGTAGTAAAATAATCATCGGGATTGCCAGCGCCCCTAATTCGGCAGTATTAGCTCCCACCGTCGTTAAAGCTAAATGACAGCGAGAAAGCTGGTTATGGGCGGGAAAATCGGTAATTAAGTCAACTTTTAAACCTTTGGCTGTTTCTAGATAGGGTTTTTCTCCGTTTTTTAATTGGGCAGCACTCCAACCGGTTTTAGTGATCATCGGATTATAGCTAGGATCGGCAAATTTCGCCAAATAAGCTAAATTTAGGGTAGGAGCGACGGGAATCAAGAATTTAGTCTGGGGAGCCTGCGCGTGTATCTTTTCAGCAATGGCTAGGGTTAGGGGTACACCCTGGGCTAATTTCGAGGGTTTGGAACCCGGGAGGAGTGCAATTAAGGTAGTGTCATCGGGGGTGATAGCAGTGGGCAAATCCACCATTAAATCGCCGATAACGGTAAATTTAGATTGATATTGTTCAGGAATATTTTTTAATACACTTGTATTCATCACGGCAAAGCGATCGATACCCCGATACCAACGCGCTTCCCATTCCGCATAGATAACGGTGCGATAACCCAAACGTTTACCGATGGTGAGGGCAAAAAATTGATCGCCCCCTAAAAATAAAACGATGCCCTTGGGGTGCCAATCCCAATTATCGGCGGTTTTTCCCCAGAAAAGAAAATTAAAGAAGTTTTCTGGCGACTGGACTCGATCGACTTCCGGATATTTCCTAACTACTTCCGTTTCCGCCCCCATAGAATGAGTACAAGGGGAAAGAATCACCGAAATCCGCAACTGCGATCGATCTTCTGTTAAGTTTTGTCGCAATCTCTTGACAACTGGACGCACCCATGTAGATATTTCTCCAGGACCATTGGAGAGAATGAGAAGATCAACAGGAGAATCAAACATGATAAGTAGTCGTGCAAAATTAATGTCTTGGTTAGGATAGGCAAAAGGCAAAAGGCAAAAGGCACTCATGCAAGGAGTGGTTAGATATGTGTAATTAATTTTGCTTAGGTACTTATCAAGTAAAAGTAAAAAGTTCCCTGTTGCGGTGTTGCCTACTTGCTATTGAATAAAGAACGAATTGCCTGATGTTTAGGGTGATCAAATTCTGGGGGAACCTTGCGGGTATCGGTAATCAACCAATCCAAGGCTGCCGCTTCCACATCGATCGCCGCGCCGGTTTTATCAACACAATAGCGCCCAAAGACCAACTTATCCACCAAACGGGCCCCTGAACCGAGGCGAGAATATTCAAAAATAACGCTATTATCCACTGTCGCGCCGCCACAAATCCAACAATTTGGGCCAATCATACTCGGACCGACAATTTTCGCCCCGTCTTCAATGCGCGTCATTGCCCCGATATACACAGGTCCGGTGATATCGACTCGATCCCAGTTTACCCCCACATTTAAGCCCGTGTAGATGCCCGGTTTGACTTCGATGCCGGGGATAGCAACATTTTTAATTTTCCTGGATAACACCCCGCGAATTGCCTGCCAGTAGTCGGGGACTTTACCAATATCCACCCATTCAAAATCCATGTTTAAAGCGTAGAAAGGCGCACCTTTAGCGACTAATTCGGGGAATAACTCGCCCCCGATGTCGTATTTACTATTAGGGGGAATAAAATCAATGATTTCTGGCTCAAAAATATAGATACCCGTGTTAATGCAGGTACTTAAAGCTTCATCGATGGCCGGTTTTTCTTGGAAACTGAGAATCCTTCCTTCCTCGTCGCTAACTACTACCCCATAACTGGATACTTCCTCTCTGGGGACGGTTTTGGTGACAATAGTGGCGAGCGCTCCCTTTTCTCGATGCCATTTAACGGCTGCGGTTAAATCGAGATCGATCAGCGCATCACCACAGAGAACCACAAAAGTATCGTCAAAAAAGGGATTAAAATCTTGAATTCGTCGTAAACCGCCCGCCGATCCCAGGGCATCACCGATTAACTCCCCCTCTTCGATTCTACCCTCGAAAGAATAGCCGATATGCACCCCAAAACGCTGACCATCGCGGAAATAACTCTCAATTTCTTCGGCTAAATGACTGACATTGACCATGATCTGATCAAAGCCATGCTGTCGCAACAGTTCCAACAAAAACTCCATCACCGGCTTTTGTAAAATCGGGATCAGGGGTTTGGGAATCGTATGGGTAATCGGACGGACACGAGTTCCTTTGCCTGCCGCCAAAATCATGGCTTTCATCGATGTTTATTTCCTTTTGCGATCGAGGTCTGAAGTTAAATCATGCCTAGTGTATCATTACTGGCTCGGAATCAGTGGTTATCGATCCTCTTGACCATTAGATAAACCTAGACTCCCTGCCTAATTTTTCCAACAATCCGGTCAACCCCAAGCAGTCTAGGCGAAAAATGGCGAGCAAAAATTTGACTACTTGAGATATAGCGTTTTTCAGTCTGCTGAGGTACAAAAGTTATGGGTTTTAGGCAAAAGGCAAGAGGCAAAAGTCAAAAGGGAAGAAAAATATGTGTACCTCACTAGCTTAGGAAACGCTATAGTAAAAAGCGATTTCTTTCTCCTTGAGAGGGGCAAAATCGGCGGCTAACAACAGCTGATTTAATTCCTCTTGGGGGATATGTTTGGCCCCGATGCGGACAATTCGCGATCTCATCGTGTTAGAAACCCCGCTTCTTTGTCGTCCTGCTTCCAAACCCATTACCCGGTGATAAAGTTCCAATTTTGCCTGGGGAATTGGGGAACCATCAAAATCAATGCCATTAGCGATCGCCACATCAATGGCATCAGCGCCCGTAGTTGTGGTTAAATTAGTTTCGGTGGACATAAAGACAATATAAAGGATCGTTGCTATTTTATCAGGCGATCGATATCCGCCGCTATGATCAGGAAAGTAATCTTCATTTCTGTGTGACTATGGCTCAATTGCCGACCTATCAACCAAAACAGTTATCCCTTGGCCCCCTAGAAGCGGAAATTCTCAATATTGTCTGGGAATTGGAACCCGTTAGCGTTAAGGATGTCCACGATCGCATTTTAGCGGATCCAGAACGGGATCTGGCCTATACTTCTGTGACTACGGTACTGCGTCGTTTGACTAATAAAGGCTGGTTAAGTTGTTATAAACAGGGTCGGATTTTCTACTGGAAACCGATGGTTTCTAAGGAACAAGCACAGGCAATTAAAGCCTACGAACAATTACATCGTTTTTTGGCTATTGGTAATGCGGATGTGGTGGCTTCTTTTGCCGATAGTCTCGATACTGCTAGTGTCGAACAATTAAAAGCGATCGCCTCTCGTTTAGATACCCTGCGTCAACAACGGAGAGAACGCTAATGCACGGTTCAATGTTATTACTAGCATTAACTATCGCCATTGGTTTACGTTGGTTTCTGCCCAGCTATCAGCGTCGTTGGCAGATAACTCTATTTTTCTTTCTCTTTCCGCCTTTGCTGCTGTTAATGACAGTTATATCGGTGGTTTGTATGGGCTATCGCGGGCAAATGCTAGGCTATAACTCCAGTTTAATTAGTTACTTTAGTGCCATAATTTGGCTAGTTTTTGCTCTATTTTGTTTGATAAAACTCTCCTATCAAACTTGGCGAACCCATCGGGATTTTAGCAGTTATCCCCTCAAAAAAATCACCGCTCAGAAAGCGAGAGTTTTAGCAGTGGATTTTCCCTACAGTGCCAGAGTTGGCTTTTGGAAGTCGGAATTAATTGTGACGCAAGGATTATTAAATCTCTTAGATCAAGAACATTTACAAGCAGTTTTAGCCCACGAACAAGCTCACCAAGAATATCATGACACTTTCTGGTTTTTCTGGTTAGGTTGGTTGCGATCGATGTCTTCTTGGCTGCCCAATAGCGAGAATTTATGGTCAGAATTGGTCTTCTTACGGGAATTACGCGCCGATAAGTACGCTTCTGGACAAGTGGATTATTTACTATTAGCTGAATCGCTGCTTTTAGTGGCAGAAAAAGTTAATCAAGTAGCGGAAATAAACTTCTCCGATAGTTGCTGTGTCGCTCTCAATGATCATTCTTTAAATAATCGTTTATTAGAGAGAATCGATGCTTTAGTCGAGTCAGAAAACCCCGAACTTCCCAGATTTAACTATCAAGTCTGGCTATTGCTTTCCCTCTCCCTCGCTCCTTTCTTACTCTTGCCTTTACACTCCTAAAAATGACCCTAGAAGTTGGACAAAAAGCCCC
>NZ_JASJFG010000750.1:0-3659 GCF_030065375.1 Microcystis sp. M49636_WE2
ACGGACAAAATTATAGATTTTTTCGGTGGATTGAACTTGTAATTTCATCTCCTCTAGCATTTGCTCAATCGGGTCGATGCCATCCTTCTCACAAGCGCGACTGGCCCTCACCATCTCGCCTTCCGGGGTATTTCGCACCGAGCGCAGTTCTCTTTTCAGGTTCTCGTATTGCTTTTTAAGTAGTTCGTTATTGGTTTCAACCCTCTCGCACTGTCGTTTAAGGTCGCTTTCCGATGAGCCTTCAACCGCGAAAGAGTCCCCCATTTGATGCTGTCGTTCGATTTCGAGCAGTTTGGCAATATCTCCCTCTTTATAGGCACGGTTGACCTCCTTCATGATCTCATTGTGACGCATCCGAGTTTCGGGATCCGTAACCTTGTCGGGGTGAAAAATCTCAGCCATTCTCAGGAAAGTGCGGCGTATTTGTCTAGATTCGGGAGATTTAGGCGAGCTTTCAGGTGATATCTCTGTTCCATCATCGTTACGGCCGTAGGAGTCTCCCCCAGAGAAGAAATCCTGCGCGGATTGCTCCGATGATCCTTCCGACTCTTCGTCTCCGAAAAGTTCGTCAAGTTCTTCATCTCCATCGTCAAATTTTGGGCTAATCACCCCCGTTAACTGAAGTGTCTCGTAAATTCCGAGAATCCTTTTTTTTGTCTGCTGCCCCATTTTTCTAGCAGTGAGGATTTCGTCAAAAAGGGCGTGTATTTCGCTGTCGAGGTCGATAAGTTTTTGATAGAGGGGTTGCCCTCTCTGGAAAATCTCTGTCGCCAAGGAACGCATCTGGTCGAGGAATTTCTTCAGTTCGTTGCGTTTTCTGCCAATCTGCTTGAGGAGCCACTGATGCTCCTCCTCTAAAGCTTGGAGACGAAAATGTAGGGAAGACAGCGCCAAGGCAGGAGAGGTAGGCGAATCAGAGGAGTTCGGTGATTTCGGCTTTTTAGATCTGGTCATTACTTTGGGGTGAAAGCATATTGTCCATTCTACCAAGCCGCAAGGAACCGCATTCCTAAAACTCACCCTTGGCTCATTTTGTTGTTTCTCCCTACTCCCATCACCCCATCACCCCTGCGCCGGCGCTCCTGCGGAAACCTTTTTAAGTGCCTAGAAGCTAGATATATCAATGGTCTTAATTAATTCTTATCAATCGAATTAAATTTTTGTAAATAAAATTCTCGATCAGATTAATTATTTTTTCCAAATTCCGCTAGACTTATTTAGTAAGTTCAATCGAGATTCAATATTCCATAGCTAAATTTCTATAGCACAGGCTAGAAGGAAAGTTTAGCGAGGAATTCCTTTACCCATAATTCAGCACACATATTTGCTTTAGCAGCAGGTAGGAGGATTCTATGTCAAATTTTTCGAGACGGAAATTTTTAACCACGGCGGCGGTTTCAGCGGCAGGGGCTGTTGTCCTCAAAGGTTGTTTGGGTAATCCCCCCGACAGTACGGGTGGAACCACCACCACCGCGCCCGCTTCCCCGGCAGCCTCTCCCGTAGCGGTGGCCCCCGGAGAGGCCCCCGAAACCACCAAAATTAAATTAGGTTATATTCCTATCGTTGAGGCCGCACCCTTAATTATTGCCAAGGAAAAAGGCTTTTTTGCTAAATACGGGATGGCCGATGTGGAAGTCTCCAAACAAGCAAACTGGGGATCCGCTAGAGATAACGTGGAAATTGGGGCAGATGCGGGCGGAATTGACGGAGGACAGTGGCAAATGCCCATGCCTTACCTAATTTCCGAGGGACTAATCACCAAAAATAACGTTAAAGTCCCCATGTATGTGTTAGCGCAGTTAAACACCCAGGGTAACGGAATTGCGATCGCAGGTAAACACGAGGGCAAAAATATCGGTTTAGACCTGAAACCCGCCAAAGATTACATCCTCGCCATGAAAACGACGGGAACTCCCTTTAAAGCCGCCTATACCTTCCCGAAAGCTAACCAAGACTTCTGGATTCGTTACTGGTTAGCCGCCGGTGGTATTAACCCCGATACGGATATTAACCTAATTGCGGTTCCTGCCGCCCAAACCGTGGCCAACATGAAAACGGGAACCATGGATGCGTTTAGTACCGGCGATCCTTGGCCGGCGAGAATTGTGGCTGATCAGATCGGTTTTATGTCAGCTTTAACCGCAGAAATCTGGCCCTATCACCCGGAAGAATACCTCGCTATCCGTGCCGATTGGGTGGATAAAAACCCAAAAGCCACCAAGGCCCTATTAAAAGGAATTATGGAAGCGCAGCAATGGCTCGATCAAGAGGCAAATCGGGCAGAAGCGGCAGCAATTCTCGCTAAACCGGCTTATTTCAACCTCAAAGAAGAAATTATCGCCGGTCCCCTCAAAGGAATGCAGAAAATGGGTGACGGTAAACCGGAAATCACCGACAAAAATAAAGGGGTTTTCTACTGGAAAGATCCCGCCGGTAGCGTTTCCTATCCCTACAAGAGTCATGATCTCTGGTTTTTAACCGAAAGTGTTCGTTGGGGTTTCTTGCCGAAAGAAACTTTAACCACTGCCTCAGCCTTAATCGACAAAGTTAACCGCGAGGATCTTTGGAAAGCGGCAGCCACAGAATTAGGAGTTCCCGCGGCCGATATTCCCACCAGTACCTCCCGGGGTGTCGAAAAATTCTTTGATGGCAAAACTTTTGATCCTGCCAATCCCCAAGCTTATCTCGATAGTTTGGCGATCAAAAAATAGCGAGCTTTTCTCGATAGGCTAGGGGCATAAAATATCTAGTCTATTAATCCCAAAAGTGTTTTCTTCTCTCCCCAATCAAGTAACTTTATCTTCAACAAAGGAAAACGGCAAAATGGCAAGTAGCGTCAGCAGAAAAAGTAACGGTGGTTTCAACTTCAGTAAATTCTGGAAAAAGCATTCCCATGACATTCTTCCCCCGATTATCGGTACCCTGGGTTTTCTGATTGTTTGGCAATTAGTCTCGATGCTGGGATTAATCAAATTACCCCCCCCATCCGACCTAATCACCAATGAGCGTACCCGTACTTATTTAATGTATCCTTTCTTTGATCGTGGGGGCATTGATAAGGGACTATTCTGGCAAACTTTAGCCAGTCTGCAACGGGTATTAATCGGTTATTCTTTTGCCGCAGTGGTGGGTATTGGCGTTGGGATTATGGTCGGTTTAAATTCTTTCTTAAATAAGGCCCTCGATCCCCTTTTCCAATTCCTGAGAACAGTTCCTCCTCTTGCTTGGGTTCCCCTATCTTTGGCCGCTTTACAACAAAACCAACCTGCTGCTTTATTCGTGATCTTTATTACCGCAGTTTGGCCGATTTTGATTAATACCACCGTCGGTGTCCAACAAATTCCCCAAGACTATATCAACGTTAAACAAGTCTTGCAATTGTCCAGCAAAAAATTCTTCTTCAAGATATTAATTCCCTCGGCACTTCCCTACATCTTCACTGGTTTGAGAATTGCGATCGGTTTAGCTTGGTTAGCGATTATTGCGGCGGAAATTGTTATGTCGGGTATCGTCGGTATCGGTTTCTTTATCTGGGATGCCTACCAAAATAACTACATCAGCGATATTATTCTCGCGCTGTTTTATATCGGTGGTGTGGGTTTATTACTCGATCGCTTTATGGCTTGGTTGCAAAATCAAATCGTTCGTCAATAGGGAAT
>NZ_JASJFG010000520.1:0-3299 GCF_030065375.1 Microcystis sp. M49636_WE2
AAACGTCTTCAAGAACAATTACCCAAAAGGTCTTATACAGAACCAATGAATAAAGTGATTGAGTCGCTTTATTCTCTCAATACCAAGAAAAAAATTAATTCAGTTTATAATTCTCTGATTGAAAAGATGACCGGATTAATGGGAGGAGAAATCACGATTTCTAGTCTAGAATCGATCGCACCTATTCAATTTTCTTTTAAATTCGATGAAAGCAAAGATTTACCCATGTATCTAGCTTCATCTTCAGTCAATCAGTTGACTATCTTGTATCTTTATCTCAAATATTGGGCCAAGGAAAAAAACAATTTTTTGATGATAGATGAACCAGAAGTTAATTTGCATCCCGAAAATCAAATTCGCTTAATGGATATTTTAGTTCAATTTGTCACCGAGCATAATAATCGGGTTTTGATCACCACCCATAGCCCGATTTTAACCGATATTCTCAACAATTATGTTTATCTTCATACCTTAAAAAGTTATGATGTTGATGTCACAAAAATTATTGAAGATAATCAATTAAAAAATTTAAATCCAGAAATTTCAATTGCTAAAGAAGACTTAGGGGTTTACTTTTTCACAGGTGATAAAATTATTGATTATGGAACCAGTCAATATGGTGTTTATTTTCGTAATTTTACAGAAGTTATCAACTCCGTGCAGAAATCTGGAGAAATTTTAACCAATCATATCTATTTAGCAGAGAATGAGTAAGTCTAACTCAAAAAAAGAAATATTTTCCCTTAGACAAGAGTTTCATCAAGCTTTAGAAAAACAGGGTTTTATTGAAGAAATCTGCCTTAGTCAGGATGAGTATATTCAAATTCTAGAAACAAATAAGAGCGATTTAAAGAAAGTAGTTATTAATCACTTACAGTTATCGCCTAAAAATGACAAAAATATATCTACAGAAGTAGATAAAATCTGGGTTATCAATTTAGAAAAAGAGTTACCCGGTATCTCTGCTTCTGGCAAAACCCCTGAAAAAGCTATATTAGTTTTACAGAGAAAAGTCAATGATGCTGGTAAATTTCTCAATTATCATCTGCAAATTTGTTTAGTTGAACTCAAAGCATCCCTACAGGCAAAAAAAGGCAAAGAAAGCACATTAAAGCAGCTTGCTGGTAAATTTCAAAGCGGGATGAATAGAATCTATATGCTTCTGACTCTCAATAATCATGCTAATCCCCAGAAAAACTATCAAAATGCACAAATATTTGTGCAATTCAGAGGAATTATTTTTTATAATCGCAACGAAATTAGTGAGATTGCCAAAGAAAATGAGCCAGACTATAATTTGAGTGAGAGTACCTTATATAAAATTCTCTCTCAACCTACAGAATCAGATTTATTAACCCTAGAAACCCTATTAGAAGAACGAGATAAAATCGTCGTTAGGTTTATCCAAAATCCCAATCAAACTCAAAATTATATCACCATAGGACTGGAAGATTTACTCTGAATAAATGCTGCTTCTCGGCAATCTTGACAAGCTTTTTAGCTGGCAGCCTTTCACTGTTTACTGTTTACTGGACGGCTACGCCGTGCCTTTGGCAACACTGAAAAAAAACCGCCACTCTCCTATACCTTTTAAACAGGATTTAGTATAATTTTGATGGGCAAAAATTGCTATTAACTACCCGGAGGGGGAATAACAGGAATTTCGATCCCGTCCGGCGCTAAGGGGGGAGGTGTGGGAGTTAATCTTGGCTGGTCAGCAGGTTCAGGTGTACTAACTAAGGGAATATTTTCCACCACGGGAAGACGGGGAGTGATGGGTTGGGAAAACAGCGCTTGAATTGCCGCTTTTCTGGTTTCTGGAGGTTCCAAAGCTTGCTGCCAGAGACTTTCATAAAAGAAGAAAATCACCCCTAAACCCCGTTGACGAGCAGCCAATACCTTTTCTTCAATAAAGGGTAGGGCAATCGGTCGATTGCGTAAACCGGTCAAAACTCCCACACCGGTGGGGATAGTTTGCTGGGTTTCCTGAATTTCGGGACGCTCTATTTGTTTGAGAAAACTGGGCAGATCAGGACGATAAACCTGTACAATTAACTCGTCGACTAATCCTTGCCGCACCCAACCGAGCCAATCCTGTAAATGACCATTATAGGCGAATTCGTAGGGATTAGGGGCGATCGAAAGCAGTATATTCGGTTTAATTGCCTCAATTGATTCTTTGAGATTAGCCAGAAAAGCGGTGATTTTATCGGCCCGCCATTTTGTCCATTCGGGATCCCGGGGGTTAGCCGGGGGCGTTTTTTCGGTTTCCTGTTGATAAAGGGCGATAGTATAGGGATCATAGCCGAATTCGTTGGGTAAACTCAGATGATCGTCGAATTGGATGCCGTTAATATCGTATTGTCTCACCACTTCCAAGACTAATTCCCGCAGAAAATTCTGCACCTCGGGACGGAAGGGATTCAACCACACCACCTCACCGGCTGCCCCCACCCAAGTGGTCCCCCCGTCGCGTTTTTGGGTTAACCAGTCCTGATGTTTTAAGGCTAATTCTGAGGTGGGAGGGGCCATAAATCCGAATTCAAACCAAGGAATGACTAATAATCCCCTTCCACGGGTTTGTTCCACCAATTCTGCCAAGATATCTTGTCCCTGCGCTCCCGTAGGCACAAAAGGCTGTATTCCTTCCCGTTGAGCGATCGCGCTAGGATAGAGAGCATAACCGGAATTCCAAACCACGGGATAGATGGCATTAAAATTAAGATTAACTAATTGCTCGATCGCCTGTTGTCGTTTATCCCTATCCATCAGCATGGCTGTGTCGTTGGTGGTAATCCAAACACCGCGGATATCAGGATCTCGACTTTGAGAGAAAGCAGCAGAAAAATAGCCTAATAGTAGGACTATTAGAAAAGATACTAAGAATAGTAGTATGGGTAGCTTTTTAAGAATTTGCCGCCAAATGCTGGTCGGAATTAGAAAAGTCATTTCGTTAAAGGTGAAGATTAACGCTTTTAACTGGTTATGATAACAGCTTTGCTCAACTCTTTCAGGCTAGATTGACCCAAAATATATATTTACCTATTTCTTCCCTCGCCACAATTGACCATAGGGATAGAAATAATCAAGACGAATATCGAATTGATCTAGGGCCAGTAATAACCGATTGGAAGGACGAAAAAGAAATAAGTTGACGCGGGGAATTTCTAGGACTTCTTTTAACTTATCGGTATCGGGGTTAGTGGTAGTCAGGAAGTATTGTACATCAGCATTAAGACGATAATTAAGGGAAAGCAAATCACCTAAGTTAGTCCAGTCATTACCTTCGTCGCTGATAA
>NZ_JASJFG010000825.1:0-4647 GCF_030065375.1 Microcystis sp. M49636_WE2
GCTAAAATTGCTACCGCTACCATGGTCATGCTTGCCAATATCGTTCGCGACTGAGTATATCGCACTCCGATCCCTTTGGTTGCAAGAATTTTTCCCCTCTTTCATCCTGTGCCAGTTGAGAAACTACCATAAAAAGGTTTTCTTTAAGACATTGTTAAGGTAGTATATACAAATTGAAACAATTAAACATAATCAGCACTCTATAGATACCGCTATGACAACTGTACTAACTAAGGAATCCTCCGCCATGAAACAGATTCGCACCACCTACCAAGCTGACCAACAGGTTAAATATCTCCATTTAGAAGCGGAAATCGAGGTACTGCTGCAACAACTGCAAAACCTCAAGCGCAAAAACCAAGAGAATCAAAACCTAAATTAAAGAAAATTTCCCTAAGAATTCTCAAATCCCACCCTCTGATCAGCGAGAAGGTGGGAAAATGTTTTTTGAGAATTCCAGATAGGTGTAGATTAATGATCAATTTTGCCTTACAGCAAGCCTTCGCCCGTCGTCATGCCCTGAAAGTGATCAGTGGGTTAAATAATTTCGATCGCTCGCAGGTTCTCTCAGTAGTTAAAGCCGCTACAGCCGGAGGAGCAACTTTTGTCGATATTGCCGCTAATGCTGACCTAATTCGGGCGGTAAAAGCCTTGACAAATTTACCCGTGTGTGTATCGGCCGTCGAGCCAGAATTGTTGGTGATGGCAGTGGCGGCCGGGGCCGATTTAATTGAGATCGGTAATTTCGATAGTTTTTATGCCCAAGGACGCATTTTTGAAGCGGCGGAAGTTTTAGCCCTAACCCGTCAAACTCGCGACCTACTGCCCGAAATTACCCTGTCTGTGACAGTTCCCCATCTCCTACCCCTCGATGAACAGGTAAGACTAGCAGAAGCTCTAGTTAGTCAGGGTGCCGATATTATTCAAACCGAAGGCGGCACTAGCAGTCAACCCCGTCACGCCGGTATTTTGGGACTGATTGAAAAAGCCGCCCCGACTTTAGCGGCAGCCCACGCTATTTCCCATGCGGTTAAAGTTCCCGTCCTCTGCGCTTCCGGTTTATCCAGCGTTACCGCCCCTATGGCGATCGCTGCTGGAGCGGCTGGTATCGGTGTTGGTTCGGCGATCAATCAATTGGATAATGAAGTAGCCATGGTGGCAGCCGTGCGCGGTTTAGTTGAATCTCTGCAAGCACAACCGGTCCATATTGGCAACTAGAACAATTTTTGTCTAGATACGACGGAGAAGGGGCCGTTTTCCCTTCTCTTTTTCCCTTTGTCACCAGTTATTTTAGCTGTCAGGAGGCGGTCGTCAGGAGTCAGAAGTCAGGAGATAGGAGATTATTTTATTTATTCTCCCCACACCCCACACCCCAATTCATAATTCATAATTCATAATTTATAATTCCCACACCCCACTTCCCCACACCCCCAACCCCATCAACTGTGGTAAAATGCGCTATGGCTCAAAACATTAGAGATAGAAGCACTCCACCATGATTCGAGATATCTTCATGCCCGCGCTCAGTTCCACCATGACCGAAGGAAAAATAGTTTCTTGGGTGAAGTCCCCCGGGGAAAAAGTCAGCAAAGGGGAAACGGTGTTAGTGGTCGAATCCGACAAGGCCGACATGGACGTGGAATCGTTTTATGATGGCTATCTCGCTGTAATTTTAGTCGAAGCTGGCCAAGAAGCGCCCGTGGGGGAAGCGATCGCCTATATTGCCGAAACTGAAGCGGAAATTGAACTGGCAAAAGCTCAGGGAAAAACCGCCGCAGTCGCCCCTAGCAAGCCCGTAGAGACCCCAGAAATCGCTCCGCCTCCCGTTTCGATCCCCGTCGCCGTCGTTAAAGATAATGGCCGTTTAGTCGCCTCTCCCAGGGCCAAAAAACTGGCTAAAGAATTAAAGGTGGATCTGAAAACCCTAGTGGGTAGCGGTCCCCACGGACGAATTACCGCCGAAGACGTAGAAAAATCGACAGGAAAAGTCAGCACCGCCCCCGCTCCTGTCATTACTCCCCCGCAACCCGTCAGCGTCCCTGTAGCGGCTCCTAAAGCCCCGATTCCAACCAGCGCCCCAGTCGGCCGGACTGTTCCCCTCACCACTCTACAAAAAGCCGTCGCCCAGAATATGTCGGTTAGCCTACAGGTTCCCACCTTCCAAGTGGGCTACACTATCACCACCGACCCACTGGATCAACTCTATCAACAGCTAAAATCCAAGGGTGTCACCATGACGGCCCTGTTAGCAAAAGCGGTGGCCAACACCCTCGCTAAACATCCGATCGTTAATGCCTGCTATAGCGACGCAGGAATTCAATACCACGGGGCGATTAACGTGGCCGTAGCCGTAGCTATGCCCGATGGGGGCTTAATTACGCCGGTTTTGCGCTCTGCTAACCAGATGGATATCTATTCCCTCTCCCGCAGTTGGAAAGATTTAGTCGATCGCGCCCGCAGTAAACAACTGCAACCGGAAGAATATAATAGCGGTACTTTTACCATTTCTAATCTGGGAATGTTCGGAGTCGATCGCTTTACCGCTATCTTACCCCCCAACCAAGGCGCGATCCTAGCCGTGGGTGCTTCCCGTCCCCAAATCGTCGTCAATAAAGATGGTTTATTCGGAGTGCAAAAACAGATGACGGTTAATCTCACCAGTGACCACCGAGTCATCTACGGGGCCGATGCAGCCTCCTTCCTGCAAGACTTGGCTAAACTGATCGAAACTGAGGTGCAGTCCTTAACTATGTAATCAGAATCTAGACAGCAGGAGCCAAGGGAGTTTCTCTCTAGCTCCTGCTTTGTTGTTACTAAAAAAATGTAAAGAATTAGCTAAAATGGGTTTAACCCTATCTATCACCCGAAACTATCGCCCAAACAAGGTCAAAAAAAGTGTTAATCTCAGGGAACTTTAAGATCTAAGCTAATATCGGTAAATTAACACTCAATTTCGCCCTATATATTAAGCCTACAATAATTCGTATTCCCACGCCCTAACGCCTACCCATAGGAAAAAATGATCACAGAGAATAGTCGCTTACGTTCAGAATTTTTAAATACACAGGTTATCACTCGCAATACAGGCAAAAAACTCGGCGTTGTTAAAGATATCCTAGTAGATATCGATCAACGAGAAGTGGTTGCCCTGGGACTCCGCGATAATATCCTCTCCCTGTCGGGAATGCCTCAATATATGTATTTATCGAGCATCAGTCAGACGGGAGACGTGGTTCTCGTTGAAGATGATAACGTCTTGGAATCCGTCGATATCGATGCTTATACTCCCTTAATCGGTAGTGACGTGATCACGGAAACCGGCGAACCTTTAGGCAAAGTCCGCGATTATCAATTTGATCCCCTTAGTGGTCAATTACATTCCATTATCATTGCTTCCCTGGGATTTCCTCTGATCCCCGAACAATTGATCAGTACCTACGAAATTTCTATCGAAGAAGTGGTTAGCAGCGGTCCGAATCGCTTAATTGTCTTTGAAGGGGCCGAGGAACGTCTCACGCAGGTTAGTGTGGGGGTTTTGGAACGTTTGGGTATTGGTCGTCCCCCCTGGGAAAGAGAAGAGGAAGAAGCTTATTATACCCCCGCTGCTCGTCCAGAAAATCAGTTAGGTACGGGCATTCCCCTCCGCACCCCCGTGGAGGCCGCTAAACCCGTTGAAGAACGCTGGAGTGAGGATGAATGGGAAAAAGAACCCCTGCGTGCCACTCCCCCACCGCAAAAACGGGCCGAAGCTCGTTATTATGAGGAAGAATACGAGGAAGAAGAAGATAACTGGGGAGAAGCTCGCTCAGAACGCACAGAAAGCTTTTCTCGTCCTCAGTACGACGATTACGAAGATAAGGCCGAGGATGATATGTGGGATGATGACGTGGAACCAGATTACAATCCCCCCCGCATCAATATCACCGAGAAGAAAAAGGAAAGAATCCCCGAATACGAAGACGGTTAATCTTTGGTCATCCCCCTATCCATTAGTTACATCTTTCTTAACATAAAATTTGACAAAAAAAGAAAAGTGTGGTATGTGGCTCAAGGGGAGTTCTCTGGGGGGACTAAATACTTTTGGTATCACGTCGAGTGCAGTGATTTGTCAGACTTTACAGATGTTCAATGAACTCTTCAACTGTGACTTGGGCTTGTTTCAGAATTCCACTTAATGTACCAACCTTCAATTCCTGATGTACAGGGACAACACAACCAATTTTGCCATCTTCGGTTTCTTTCTTCATCACAACATGGCTACCTGTTTGACGAACTTGCTTGAAGCCTAAGCGTTCAAGAGAGCCAATTGCCTCCCGACTAGAGATTCGTGGCAGCTTAGGCATAACTAACCTCAATACTGGTCACAAATCTAGGGGATGTTTCTGGTAAGGTAAATTCCTCTAGATAAAGCCGTGTGGCTTCTTTCAATCCAGCAATCGCCTGCTCAATTGTTTCTCCTTGATCTACTGTGCCAACTTCTGGACATTCAGCAATGTACATATTATCTTCTTTGTACAAAATAACAGTAAAGATGCGATTTTTCATGGTGTCTTATCATCTCCGGCTTACTCTGAAAATCATAACATAACTGTTTCCTAATCGTTTGGTTAGAAAATAGTTAGGTTTCCTGATCATTGACCCAACTCA
>NZ_JASJFG010000010.1:0-2896 GCF_030065375.1 Microcystis sp. M49636_WE2
AAAAAACTGGTGCGAGTAACTAATAACTCACGAATCTTTTGATAAGTATGATTAACTAAATCTAAAACGGTATGAAATAAAAAAGCTAGTAAATTTAAAGACAACAAGAACTCGCATAAATGACTTTGACCATGACCAAAATTATGTTCTAAATTATAACCGTGATTTTTAAGAACGTTATTTCCTTCATTCTCAACTTTCCATCTGCTGCGTCCAGCTTTGACAATTTTTTCAACATTATTTTCAGTAATTCGATGATTGGTAATCCAATTATTTTGATAGATAATTTTCTGTGTTTTTTCATTAATGACCGTGACTTCACACCAATTAACTTCGAGACTTGACTCGACCTCTCTCAGAGGAACTCTAGAAACATAACGATAACGATAAATGAGATTCTTTCGTCCATCCCATTGTTTCTTTTCTACGGCTTTAACTTCTCCACTTTTTTCTAAAAATTCTAGCCATTCATATAAGGTTTTATGAGAAGTTTCAAGACAAACAAAAATAAAATTATAACCTTGTTTTAGAGCTAACTCACAGATAGGTTGGCGAGAGTATAAGTCATCTCCTAACAGGGTTACAGGATAACCATACTTCTTTTGATGATTCTTATCTAACCATCTTTTAACAGCCGCATTTTCACAATCTTGTTTTTGCTGCCCATCTTGTTTTTTAATAAATTCTGGTTCTAAATTGGCCAATTCAAGTCTGAATTGCATCACTGTCTGATCTATGAATTGTCCCCTAGACAATTTTTCAAACCTAGTCCTCAGCGTTGGTTGTGGATACGATGCACAATTAGCATTCATATCTTGATTCAGCAACGCCTAAAACTGTTAGAATAGGTCAAATCAATTAACTAGAAGCCCTATGTTAAGTACCTAAGCAAAATTAATTACACATATCTAACCACCTCTTGCCTCTTGCCTCTTGCCTATCTTTACTAGGAAATTAATTTTGCACGACTACTTAGCTCTATCCTATCCACACATAGAAAAAAGTGACGACCAACCCGCACATTTACAAAGATTACCGCGTATCCGCGTTGCTCAAATTGTCATGGACTACATCGCCTATGGTTGGTCGGTAGAAGAAATCTGTCGTCAACACCTTTATTTAACCCTAGCCGAAGCTCCTGCAGCCATGGGTTACTATTTTGACCATCAAGAAGAAATTGACCAAGAAATCACAATGGAATGGCAACAAGTACAAGAAAATATGACTAATCAAGCTGCCAAGTCGCCTTTTTATACCCACAGTTAAAAACGAAAGGAAAAAGGCAGTAAATCCGAGAGATTAAAACGATAATTTTGCTGAGTTCCACAGATAATAATCTCCGCTTGCGGCGCTAATTCGGCTATCCATTGACGACAGGCTCCGCAGGGAGTTAACTGACTAATATCATCCTTCCCATCGATACAGGCTATAGCGATCGCCCGTACTTCTCGATCGCCCGCTGCGATTATTTGCGCTAAAGTTGCCCTTTCCGCACACAAACTCAAGCCATAACTAGCGTTCTCCACATTAGTACCAGCATAAATCTTTTTATCTGTCAAGACCGCCGCCCCCACCCGAAAACGGGAATAGGGAGAATAGGAAAGTTTCGCCACTTCCCGAGCAGTGTCACAGAGTTGTTGTCTTTCTTGGTCAGATAGGGTCATCGGCTGCCGATAGCAGGGTGTGGGGAATTGGGGAATTGGGTAAGTGGGGTGTGGGGTGTGGGGTGTAGGGTGTGGGGAGTTTTCTCAGTGAACTGATAACTGATAACTGATAACTGACTCCTAACCCAATGGTAGATGTTGGATTTTTGCGGGAGTTCTATTTTCCGACAAATATAAGCAAAAATTATTTATTGACTGCAAAAACTTGAGAATATTTAAATTAACATTCCGCAATATTTATAAATTCTTAAGAATTAATTGAGAAAGATTTTTATTTAACAACGATGTTATGATGGTTACAGCGATTTTACTGAATTTCATAATGGGTTATTTTGTGCTTTTTTGGGCAGCAATGGTTGAAACCCTTGCCACACCTAGAAGGTGATCCTAATTAAGACGGGTAAATCAGTCAATTTCACCAGCAATGATGATCTTTTTTTTATGTAGTTTTATTGCAAAAAAAAAGTTTTTTTGACAAAAAGCACAAAGTATGATATATGCCAACGTATTTCTGGCTGCGAGTAATTATTGTAGAGAGGGGAGAGGGGAGAAAAAAGCCGAATCCTGACTCCTAACCCCATCAACAAACTTTTTCAGCAAACCCTAACTTATCACTTAACATTTCCCTGACGATTTTAGCGGTAGCAGGGGCCAATAAAACCCCGTTGCGGTAGTGTCCCGTGGCCAGAATAACGTTATCGTATCTGGGCAAATATTCGATGATGGGAGCGGATTTTTTCTCCGGTCGGGGTCGCTTACCGGACCAAGTACGCACGATCGCACCCGCAGCCAAAGAGGGACAAAAAGCGATCGCCTTTTGATACACTTGTTCTAATAGGGCAGTATCGGCGATAATTTCGCCCTTTTCGTCCATAAATTCCACCGTTGCTCCAATCCAGTATTCTGCTCCGGCCAAAGGCAGAATATGCAGGTCATTTCCCGTTAAAATCGGCTTAAAATCGGAACTTTCTAGGGGTTGCGTCAATTTTATCTGTAAAGCTTGCCCTAAAACCGGTCGGATCTCCACTGGATGGGTAAGAGTTTCGGTTAAAGCAGTGGCACCAATTCCCGCACAAAGAATCAAAAAGTCAGTTTCCTCTATACCATTGGAACTATAAACCTGGGTGCATTGCCTCAAATTAGAGCCATGAAGCTCTGTCTTCCCAAAATTTTCAACTTTTACCCCAAATTGACATTTTACCCCCCTTCTTGCCGCAGCATCGACGAGGGCT
>NZ_JASJFG010000622.1:0-8622 GCF_030065375.1 Microcystis sp. M49636_WE2
ACTCCCTTTTTTTACTTTAAAACTGTTTTCTAAATCCTAAAAAAATATGACTGAATGGATTACAAATACAATGACTTCCATGGGCTATTTAGGCATAGCCCTATTAATGTTTTTAGAGAATCTTTTTCCTCCCATTCCCTCGGAATTAATTATGCCCCTAGCGGGTTTTACCGTCCATGAGGGACAAATGGAATTTATTCCGGCAGTGGTAGCGGGGATTGTCGGAACCGTAGTCGGAGCACTACCTTGGTATTATCTCGGTCGGGTTGTGGATGAGGAAAAAATCGAAAAACTAGCCGATAAATACGGCAAATGGATTACCGTTTCCGCTAAAGATATTCAAAAAGCAAATCAATGGTTTAACCGTCACGGTAGTAAAGCGGTTTTACTCTGTCGTTTGGTCCCCGGAGTACGAACTTTGATTTCCCTACCCGCCGGGATGAATCACATGGCGATGATTCCCTTTTTAGTTTACTCCACCATCGGCACGACCCTCTGGGTCGTTTTTTTAACGGCAGCAGGTTACTTTTTAGGGAAAAATTACCCCCTTGTGGAAGAATATCTGGCTCCTGTGTCAAAAATCGCCCTACTTGTCCTGGTTATCTGGTTTATCCTCTGGATTATCCGCAAACGTAACCGCCGGTATGAGTAAATGTTGATGAGAGGTGGTGTTTTACGACGGATTGTCACCTTCGAGTCAAAGCAGCAATTTTTGTATTCTAACGCGCCCTACGTTTTACTACGTTTTACTGCTTATAAAGGGGCAAAAGGATAAGAATATACGAGGTTTTAATATGCCAACAATTAAACTACGTTCTCAGATTGGTAGAGATGGAATCTTACATTTAGATATACCGTCCGATTTTAAAGACACTGAAGTAAATGTTACAGTAACCGTTGAAGCGGTTCAAGAAGTCAGTGAAGATTTAGCAAGTAGAAAAGAGGAAAGAAAACCTCGCTATAATGCCTGGGGCAACCCAGTAGTAGAGCAATCTATTACCCAAGCTATTTCAGGAATGCGCCGCCTTCAAAAAACTGTAGCTTTACCTAAAAGTGAAATTCGTGCCATGCGAGAAGAAGGGAGGCGGTTTTGATTGAGTTCGTTTTAGATTGTTTGGTAGCAATTAGCTGATGTTTGGTCGATGAAGATAACGATTATGCTAACGCAGTATTAGACATAATGCCAAACGCCGAAGCATTTGTTCCCGAAATTTGGTCTTTAGAGATTGTCAATACTCTCCTAGTCGCAGAAAGAAGAAATCGGATGACGGTCGAGCAAACTCAAGCATCGATTAATTGGTTACAGTCTTTACTTATTACTATTTTTGGATTACCGCCGCGATGATTGGATTTTTCTGGGAGGTCAGGGATTCATGAGGAAAGGATGATATATAATGATAGTCTATGACAGAGAGAGACATTAAATACTGTTTGGTATTAGGAGAAAAGCTTTGCCACTGATTAAAATACCAAGGAATTATCTGATTGCTGAAGATGAAAATTTTATTACAGCAGACGTGCCAGATTCACTGCTTCAGCTTTGGCAAAAAGATTATCAAAAGGTGGTTAAAGCCAAAGGTATTCTTAAGGATAAAAAAGCGGCAATGCTATCTCATGTAGAGTCTCTTCGTCGGGAGTGGGATGGATGAAATACGTCTATGATACCAATATTTTTATTTATTATTTAGCCGATGACGATATAGTTACTTCTTTTTTCTCCCAAGCTTTTTTGAGTTTGCATCAGATTTTTATCTCACCAATTGTCAGAATTGAGTTACTCAGTTTTCCTACTTTGTCTAAGGAAGAAGAGCAGATAATTGAAGATTTACTCTCACAGTTTGAATTAATTCCCATATTGAGAGAAATTGAATATCTGACTATTCAACTGAAACGACAGTATAAAATCAAGATTCCCGATGCCATTATTGCCGCAACAACATTGAGCCAAAATGGATGTTTGGTCACTAGAAATGTTGATGATTTTAAGGGTATTTCTGGTTTAAATATTAAAAACCCGTTTATTGATGAGGGGTAAATAATAGTAGAAGAGCGAGAATTAAAAGTTGACTTATCTGCAAAGTAGCTTACTACTGGAAACCGATAGCTTGATGACAGCAACCAGTGCCAGGTATTGAAGTAGGAAAAAGCCTATGTTTTCGTTCTATAAATCTCCAAAACTAAGCTTGACAAATTGCCTGAAGTTGTTATATCTTACAGGTTACGAGTCTTTGCGCGAGAGAAGAAAAAACGAGAATCGACCAAAGACCCCCTGTTCCCTTCTCAGATCCACACGCTACGGCTAGGAACATCTCGGCGGGAAAGTGCGTTAGCTAATTCGTACCAACTCCATTTTCCTTTTCCTTTTTCAACTAATTGGAGAAGCACCAATTCAAGTTGGGTTAACTGTACGGTATCTTTCATGATTAATCCTCTATACTTGGGTGAAATAAAACGCCAAATCCTTCTTTTAAACCATAATCTTCAAGGGTTGCTGTGTGAGCATTATTCCACAATTTGTAAGCCAGATCGGGATCGGGTGGCTGTCCAGTGGGATAGCCTAGTTTTTTATTTCTTGATAGGATAATTTAAGAATTTTACCTCCCGCTTTAGATGGTTCAAATAACCTTCCGCTAATAGCTTCTTTCTCTTGCATTATAGATTAATTCATCAGTCCTTTATTTTGATTTTTTAATTTCAGTAACAACCATTTTTCACGAGAACAACCTTCCCCAAAATCCTTTTTCAAGATTTTTGATCCTGTCGAGAGCCTTACGATACTCTTCCATATTGCCTTGCTGCGAGTAAAGTTGTGCCGCTTGATTGTAGTCTGCGATCGCACCTTGGTAATCTCCTAAGTTTTTCTTGGCAAACCCGCGATTGCGGTAGGCATGAGCATAGTCGGGTTTGATTTTAATGGCTTGATTGTAGTCTGCGATCGCACCTTGCTTGTCTCCTAAGTTTTTCTTGGCAATCCCGCGATTGTTGTAGGCATCAGCAAAGTCAGGTTTGATTTTAATGGCTTGATTGTAGTCTGCGATCGCACCTTGTTATCAAGGTTCTGGTATCTCCAACTGACGAAAAATTCTCACAGCAGTAAACTCTACAATTTCTCTATGTCGAGGGATGGCTGTGCGCCGACCATTGAGTGGATTTTCCCAGATGGAATGTTCACTTCCTTCTCGTACCAATTGACAACCCTGTTGACTGAGATAACGCAACAAATCTCGACGCTTCATGAGGCTATCAAAGTCGGTACAATTTGGACATGGGTTGATGCAGAAAATATTAGATAAATTGGTTCTTCTAAATCCGCTTCTGGGTCTGTTAACAACTCATTAGGCAAGGGTAAGGATTCCCCCCTAGATATATTAACTTCTGCCATGTCCACCAGCGCACTGGCTAAGGAACGGCGTACTGCTGCTAGATCATTTCCCCAGGAAATCACGCCAGGGAAATCCAAGACTTCTCCATGGACTCCCTGTTCCAGAAATTTATACATTGCTTTGTAGGTAAGCATCCAATTTATACTCCTTTCTTTCACCGAATTTTTTGATTAATAGATTAAGAACTGAACAAATTGGGAAAAAGCCTATGTTTTCGTTCTAGAAATCTCCAAAACTAAGCTTGACAAATTGCCTGAAGTTGCTATATCTTACAAGTTACAAGTCTTTGTACGAGAGAAGAGAAGAAAAAATTCTTCTTAGTTGGAATGATTATTAAACCAATACTTTTCCCTAATCCAAAAGCAGGGAGGTGACCTTGGACGGCATTTTGTGAGAAGTTTAGGTTATGGCGGTTCAACCAATTTCCTCCTTCTTTCCAGCCGACGCTATCACCGAATTCTTGCCATATCTCCTCATTATACTCTCTCTTCCCCCCAAGACTCTCATAAATTTCTTTCTGGATGCTGAAGCCAAAATTGCCATTACTGTAATGTAGCCAGAGTTGATTGATTATCCGTAAATCTTCACAGGGAAAGCTATCGATATCCTCTATTCTTAACCATCCTGAGCTTGTTCGACCAGCCGCCTGACACATGACTTTACCTGTTTCTTCGTCTGCTTCCTTCCATTTTCCTGCTGCTAGCAAGTCACGAAGTTTGGTGTAGTTAATGCCCCTTTTACTTTTCAATTCTACTTCATTACGAGGAGAGCGAACCGTAAACTCACTTCCTAATTCAGATCGAACTCTATCAAAAAAACTAGCAGGCGGCAGTTTTCCCCCCTGTATATCAACTGTCTGAATTATTCCAACTTCTAGCCAACGGCTACCCTCTAACAAAAGGGGGAAAATGGGCTTTTTTAACTCTAAAGCAAGAGCCAGTTCGCAGTTTACCCAATGAGAGTTTTTAGAGCGAGGAGACATCACCAGCATAAAAACCTGACTTTTTCTGAGGTTTTCTTCAATCACTCTTGGCCATTTATCCCCGTAGTCAATTTTGTTATCTAACCACCAGGGCAATTCGTGCTTTGTAAGAGCCTCTAGCAGCTTATTTACATAGGCTTGGTCTTGACGACTGTAGCTAATAAAAATAGACATTCCCAGAAACTCCTAATCTAATTTTCAACCCCAGCAATCTCTGCTAGAGCCAGTGCATACCGACTTAAATCCTGCCTGAGAGCCTCTAACTCCCTTCGCAATTCAGGTTCTTCTGTCCATTGCTGCTCGTATTCCTTGGGACTGACATCAGCAGGACGCTTCGCTTCCCAAACCTGTAAGCGAGGATGCCACTTGGCTAGAAAACGGCGCAACCCCCGATTCAGGACAGCGATCGCAATACCGCCCACTGAATTGCGAGAAGCCCCCACATCGGGACCAGCTTCCTTGAGAATCTCGCCGGTTGTCCCAAATAAACTATACAGGGAGTTCAAAGCCTCACGCAGCAGCCCTTCTTCACCCTCCAGTGGCTCTACAGCAATGCGAGTCACCAATTCCACATAAAGTGACCATGCAGCCCTTCTCTCAGTCGGATCTGCCTCCCATTCGGCTGAACCAATACCAAAAGGAAGACTGACAGACACTTTCTTCAATACAGCCGGATCGCCCTTCATCTGTTTCCCCTCGCCTCAGCCTCTAATGTTGCCATTCTCCTTTCCAATTATATGACGGGATTTAGCTTATTACTCCCAATATTGGGCTGGGTGGAGAGTGGCGATTGTCCTGAAAAAAACGGCTCCGACTAGATGCAGAAATCGTTAGAATAATCAAAGAATGACTTCTCCTGAACGATAGTCATTTCCGAAACACAACAGGCTCTTTTCTTCTCTCTGTCTCTAGTTAAATTTGTCCCCACTGGGCAAAAATTAGCCAAAATGAGCCAAATAACCTCTCGAAAAGTTCCTCTGGGAAGTTCGATTTTTCCTCATCAACATCGCCTTTCTGCTGAAGAAATAGCGAAAATTGAGGCTGAGGATAAAGCTTTAGCTCGGCGTTGTCGAGAGATTTTTGACCGCGTTTATCCACAATTAGCAGGGGAATATTATGACTGGTTTATTGTCATTGAGCCTGAGAGTGGGGACTATCGCTGGAGCAAATTCTTGATGAAGATTTTCTGCCTTTTTAAATATGATTGTTCCAAACTTACCGTACAAAATCAAAAAAAGAAGACAATTATTGCCGACCAATAAAAAACAATTTTGAGGCAGAATGATAAAGTAGCTCATGTTATCAGAGCGATCGCCGCTTGGGATCAAGGTTCTGGTCGGTAATGCGTTATCCTCAGAAAAGGGAAACTCAACTGTACTAGGCATGAGCAGATGCCCCTTGGTCATCCTGAATCATCTGCCCCAGGATGTTTGCTGCTGCTGTTGCGTCGTAGGGCCACCAAATTGGGTACTCTGATGCCGAGAAGATGACTTGTAGTTCAGCGTCTGGGATTTGTGTGGCTAGGAGTTTAAAGAGTGATCATTTGTCTGACTGGCTCAGATTGTTGACCAGAGGAATTAACTCAGCGAGTGACATGGCTTAAACTTCTAGAGGTGCGAGAATAAATTGATCATATCCAAAAAGGTGGTGAGGAATCATCGTTCGGCCCCGGCGGTGAGGATGTCAAAATTTTTCATAATTGACAAGGTGGGCTATGCCTACCCTATTTTGTTGAAACTTTTAGCACTCTAGTTCACAATAAAGGTAAAGATCGTAAGAGCTACCTTGTAATGGCGGAATTGCTTTCAAGAATTACAGTTAATCCTCGGCAGTGCGGTGGTCGTGCCTGTATTCGAGGAATGAGAATCCGGGTATCAGATGTGTTAGATCTATTTGCGGCAGGTTTAAGCGCGAGAGAAATTCTAGATGAAATGCCTGATCTTGAGGCAGATGATTTGAAAGCAGCGCTTTTATATGCCTCGCGGAAGCTTAATCACCCGGTTTTAGTGGCATGACAATTTGGGTTGACGCACATTTGTCTCCTGCAATTGCAACCTGGATTAGCACTACACTTGAGATTGAAGCTGTGGCTTTGCGTGATCTTGGACTGAGAGATGCTGAAGATACTGAAATCTTTCAGGTTGCAAAAGCTCAAAGAGCTATCCTAATGACCAAAGACAGCGATTTTGTAGATTTAGTTGAGCGACTTGGTTCGCCCCCACAAATTATTTGGCTGACTTGTGACAATACCTCTAATGCCCGGTTGCGTGAAATCTTGAGTGAGACTTTACCCAGGGCTTTAGAACTTTTAGCTGCTGGTGAGACATTGGTAGAAATTAGCGGAGACTAGCTGTACAGGCTAATGAATCCAAGAGCTACCCAATACAAGAGGTCAAATGGCTATTTTCCAATATCAGATTCTTGTGGGGAAGAATTAACCTAATGCTGTGGTCTGGTATGTCGCTTAAGTACAATATGAAACGATAAAATTAACACAATATCAGGGTAAGAGCCTCGAAAAATCTGGCAAATTATCGCAGTTATCTCGGCCGTCCGCTTTTTTTGGTCACTACCACCTTCTCCTGCAAACTAACGCCGTCTCAACAAATTTTTCATCTCTACCCAGATAGAAAGTTGACCACCTAGACTAGCGGGATGAGTGAAAATTCCTTGACGGGGACTGAATAAAAAGGCCAACATAAATAGGGTAAAAGCGACAAGCACGATCGCCGGTCCGGAGGGTAAATTCCAGTAATAACTTAAATACATCCCACTGATACTAGAAATAATACCCACACCCACACCTAAACCCATGACTTGATGAAGACGGGTAACTAAAAGATAAGCAGTGGCTGCTGGGGTAATCAAAAGGGACAAAACGAGGATTACTCCCACCGCTTGGAGACTAGCAACGATTGTCAGGCCGATCAGGAGCATTAAGCCTAAATCTAATAAATTTACCGGTAAACCCGCCGCTTGCGCCCCGATTTTGTCGAAAGTGTAGAATAATAGTTCTTTATACAGGAGCAAAACGGTTAATAAAACGATAACGGCAATAATTAGGGTATCGCGAATGTCCGCAGCAGTAACACCGAGAATATTGCCGAAGAGAAAGTGATTAAGGTCAATTTTGTTGTTTTTTTGGATGAGAGTGATCAGGGTGATGCCAAGGGCGAAAAAAGCCGAGAAAACGATACCCATGGCCGCATCTTCTTTGATTGGGGAACGATTACGGATTAAGTTAATCAGTAGGGTACTGACCATTGAGGCTAGTAAAGCACCCAGTAAAAGATTAAAATTACCAATAAAAGCGATCGCTAATCCGGGTAAGACCGAGTGACTGATGGCATCGCCCAAGAGGGCCAAACGTTGTACCATCAGGTAGGTTCCCACCACCGCACAGATGATCCCGACGATGATAGCTTCAATTAGGGATCTCTGCATGAAACTATACTGTAAGGGTTCGATTAATCCTGTTAATAGATTGTTGCCCATGAATCTGCCTTGGGGTTAAATTTTTCTGATTCTCGATCGAGGTTTTGCTCCTAGGGTCTATCTTCTAAATCGGGGGAGAAGATAGGTTAGGATAATTAGGATTAATTGTAAGTTTTTTCGCTCCTAACCGCCGCCATGGATACCCCCGTTCTCTCCTCAACTTTTTTTCTGACTCTCCTGCTCATGGTGGGATTATTCTTTTTTATTCGCGGTTCCGTCAAAGAGCGTATCGAACAGCGTGTCTATCTTACCAGTACCAGTGACGACCAACTATTAGAACAACTGCGAAATTATTTTGACCGACGTTCCTATCAAGTCAAGGCGATTGAACCCGAACAGAATATTGTCAGATTACAGGGTTTTGTGCCGCCTAGCCCCTTTCTAGCGATATTTTTGACAATTTTGGCAGCCTTGGGTTTATTTTGCTTCTCACTGGTGTTATCGGTGTTATTTCCCGATACTAATCCCTATATTTTTGCTCTTGTGGGTTTATCTCCCCTCGCGGGTGTTTTCTATTGGCAAAAAGTCGGCCGTTTAGAAGAAGTGGCTTTTAAAGTAGAAAGCAAATCTCAGCAAACGGAATTAACTGTCAAAGCCCATCGGGACGAGTTAAGACAACTACAAGATAGTTTAACCTTTCTAGAAAGACAATAAGCTTTTTATGTCCTATGAACGCCTAATTTATCTGGCCGATACCGATGCGGCCGGTGTGGTTTACTTTGCCCATCTTCTCTCGATCTGTCATGAAGCCTACGAGTTTTC
>NZ_JASJFG010001092.1:0-3610 GCF_030065375.1 Microcystis sp. M49636_WE2
GAAGTGGTCATTGCTTCCACCCGTCACATTCTCACCACTACCTTAACCACCGTGACGGGATTTGTGCCATTATTCCTCTACGGCGGCGCTTTTTGGGAACCCCTCGCTATCTGTATTTCCATCGGGGTGGTCGGAACCACCTTAAGCGCACTGGTATTTGTCCCGTCGGGATGGTACTATCTCGCTCAAGCCCAAAAGGTTTCCCCTCTGTCTGTTTCTGAGTAACTTGATTAAATACCACTTTTGTAGAGACGTTGCCTAGCAACGTCTCTATTGATACTAAATCCGTTGAGTATAGGCTATATATCAGGACAGGCAAAAAGCAATAGGCAATAGGCAATAGGGGCAATCAATAATCAGTCTTTAATAACCGGATTTAATATGATTTGGGTAAAAATACCCTGAAAGTCCTCTCGGCTCTACCGCCCTGATCCGAGAAAGTACGGAGAATTAGCTGAGTTAAATATAATCGAGTTTAAACAATAGATAAGTTTTTTAACAAGAGTAATGTTAGATACTAATTACCCGATGGACTGGGGTAGAATTGGAAAAACCAGTCCAACTGTTTTAGCCAAGCTACTTAACTATGATGAAAATTAACTTGCTGTTCGCGTTATCTTCTCTTAAAAAATCGACAAAAAACTTTACATAAACTCAAAAGAGAGCCTGATAAATTTCTTATCTAAAAGCTGAGTTAGTTATCGGACAAAGTTTTTAGGTGCTTTTGTTGATTACTTCTTAACCACCATCTTATAAGTAGAAGAAGGGAGATGAAAGTTAATCAGTTACTAAGACTCTACGAACAAGGAGAACGGGATTTTTTAGGCATTGACTTGATGAGTCTAGATCTACAACAAGTGACTCTAATCGCTGTCAATTTTGCTGCGGCCAATTTGCGCGGAACTAATTTGAGCCGCTCTTTTCTGACTAAATCAAATCTGCGGGGAGCGAGTTTGAATTGGGCGAATTTAACCTATGCCAAATTAAGTCAAGCGCAATTAGTGGAAGCGGACTTAACCAAAGCCAATCTCACCGGGGCCTTTATGGTACAGGCTAACCTGCGTAACTCGCGATTAAGTGGGGCGGATCTTTCCCATGCTAATCTCCGGGGGGCGAATTTATGCGGGGCGAATTTATGCGGGGCGAATTTATACTTAGTTAATCTCTTGGAGGCAAACCTAGATAAAGTCAATCTCAATTGGGCTAATTTGCAGGAAGCGCGGTTAAGTGGGGCTAAATGTCGTCAGATTTCCGCAAGGGAAGCCAATTTTAGCGGCTCTTTTCTTAAAGAGGTGGACTTTCAGGGGGCCAATTTAGAAAGGGCTAATTTTAGCGAGGCACGTCTGACGGGTAGTGATTTACGCGGGGCTAATTTAGCGGGTGCTAACCTAGCGGGAGCGCGTTTACAAGAGATAAATCTACAGGGAGCGGACTTGAGGGGTGCTAACTTGACGGGGACTTGTTTTGAGAGTGTTACTGGTTGGACAGAAACCGCCCAAGAAGATGATATTTTTCCCCTAGACTGGTTTCAGCCTCGTTTTGCCACTTAGGGTTTACGGCAAAAAGTTTTTCGTGGGGGCAGGGTGTGGGGTGTGGGGTGTAGGGTTTTACCGATTTTGAGGTAGTCAGTTACCTAATTTTCAGGGAAAAAGTACCTGAATTTTAGCCCCGATCCCTCCAATGGTCGGCACTTTTTGAGGTCAAAAAAGTCTAAAAGCCTTATCCAACAAGGTTTTTAGATTTATTCAGCAAGCCCTACTTATATCTGCCGAAAGCCCATGCTTTTCCTATCAATTAACGATTAGCTGGAGTGGTTAATCTTTGCTTAGGAATGGGGATTTGGGGAGCATTATTCGGCTCATCCTCGAAGGGTAAAGCAGGGGGAGGAGTGGTAGCGGTGGGAGATGGTGCTGGAGATGGACTGGGATTAACGGCAGCGGGGGGACTTTTCGGGGTGACGACGGGTGCGGGAGAGCTAAAACCAAGGAGAGCTTTGCCAAAGGGAAAAACATTAGCCCAGCGTTGAATATTAGGGTTGCCAAACCAATCTTGACGGGATACCTTCACCGAGAGGAGAGGTGCGATCGCCCCTGATTTTTCGGCCGTTATCAATAAATCAATTTTATTAATACCCTGTTGTTGATTAAAACGACTGATGATAGTTTTCTCGGCTAATTGCGATGCTCTAGTCAATAATCCTTCGTAGGATTCTCCCCGTTTAACTGTGATGGGAAGATTAACAGTGGATTGAGCTAAAACCACATCAACGGCGATAATTCCCGTCAGCAGCGTTAAAACAGTAATAGACTTGTACATAGGACAGACGGTTAAACAGTCACTCCCTGGTTAGGGTCGGGATCTTCCCTGTTAGAGTTCCCCGATCGCTTTCTTAAATTACCATGATCGATCTCTGGCCACAATGGAATTTTTTCGGTAGCAAAATCGTCCTTGGCCTCTAGCAATAGGCAATAGGGGAATAATTAGGGTTGGCTGAATAAATCTAAAAACTTTGTTGGATAATATCCTTAGGCTTTTTTGAAATCAAAAAGTGCCAGCCATTGGAGTAATCGGGGGGAAAATTCAGGTACTTTTTTCCTGAACATGGCTAAAACCCGACACCAACGAAAAATTTTTTTAGTATAACCTAATTATATTTGGCTATATCAACAAGAGGTTTTTAATCATGACACAAACTAGCGAAACCGTTACCTATTCTCTCGAATCTGTCCTGACAAGGATCGAGAGTAAAATCGACAATCTCCAAAGAGATGTTAATCAAAAATTTGACAGTCTCCAAAGAGATATGGATCAGAAAATCGACAATCTCCAAAAAGATGTGGATCAGAAAATCGATAATCTCCAAAAAGATGTGGATCAAAAATTTGACAGTCTCCAAAAAGATGTTAATCAAAAATTTGACAGTCTCCAAAGAGATGTTAATCAAAAATTTGACAGTCTCCAAAAAGATGTTAATGATTTAAAGGTGGAAGTCACAGAAATCAAAGGAGATATTAAAACTCTTGATCAGAAAGTCGAAACAATGGATAAACGACTGGAAAAAGTCGAAGATAGTTATGCAATCCTAGTTAAAGATATTGCGGACTTGAAAGGGTTTAAATCTCTGATTATCCCCATGGTTGTAGCTTTTTTAAGTGCCGTGGTCACTTTGGGATTGCGCGGCTTTTTTCTTGGCAACCAACCTTAAATATATCAGGGAATATTTTAATCATCAACTTTATTTTGTACTCTACCAATAAAATCTATGAGTTTTTGTATTAATCCTCATTGTCCTAAACCGAAAAGTATCACGGAGAGTCGTTACTGTCAATCCTGTGGTTCCGACTTGCTTTTAAATGGTAAATATCGAGTCACAAATTTATTGAGTGCCAAAGGTGGATTTGGTAATACCTATGAAGTGATAGATGAGCGTAAAATACCCAAAGTATTAAAAGTTCTTACCTACGATTCCAGCAAAGCTATTGATTTATTTCAACAGGAAGCCAATCTTTTAAAACAATTAAATCACCCCGGTATTCCCAAAGGAGAAAACTATTTTATTTATCATCCCCGGGAGAGTCAAACTGCTTTACACTGTTTAGTCATGGAGAAA
>NZ_JASJFG010000788.1:0-1569 GCF_030065375.1 Microcystis sp. M49636_WE2
AGTCCGCGCCCAGGGAAAACTCTACAATCTGCGGGAAAAATTAGAACAGGAAGTTAATCCCTCCCAAATTGGCATCGGTCACACCCGTTGGGCAACCCACGGCAAACCCGTAGAAAGTAATGCCCATCCCCACACCGATAACAGTCAACGGGTGGCAGTGGTACAGAATGGCATTATCGAAAACTTTCAGGCATTAAGAACAGAATTAAAGGAAAAAGGCTGTATATTTGACTCAGAAACCGACACAGAAGTTATTCCCCATCTAATCGCCAGTTATTTACCCAAACCTACCGATGAAGAATACTTGGGGGTGAGTCCTTTCCTCAAGGCAGTTTTAAAGGCAATTGAACGTTTAGAGGGTGCTTTTGCCCTAGCGGTAATTAGTCCCGATTATCCCGATGAATTGATTGTCGTGCGGCAACACGCTCCTTTAATCATCGGTTTTGGTCAGGGGGAGTTTTTCTGTGCCTCCGATGTCAGTGCTTTGGTTCCCCATACCCGGGCGGTGCTGTCCTTGGATAATGGCGAAATCGCTCAGTTAACACCCTTGGGAGTAGAAATCTATAATTTTGAGGGAAAAAGAGTCCGTAAAAACCCCAGAGTCCTCGATTGGAGTCCGACAACCGTAGAAAAACAGGGTTATCGTCACTTCATGCTCAAGGAAATCTACGAACAACCAGGAGTGGTGCGCGACTGTTTAGGGACCTATCTGCATCCCCATTGGACAGCAGAAAATGGGGATAATGTCAACCCGATAAATATTAATTTTTCTGAGGAAATTTACGATAATTTAGAACATATTCAGATTTTAGCCTGTGGGACCAGTTGGCACGCTAGTTTAGTCGGTAAATACTTGATTGAGCAGTTGGCAGGTATTCCCACAAGAGTACAGTACGCCTCGGAATTTCGCTATGCACCCACCCCCCTGATGCCCAATACTTTAACCATCGGGGTGACGCAATCGGGGGAAACAGCCGACACTTTAGCAGCGTTGGAAACGGAAAAACAGCGTCGTTTAGGATTAGGAAAAAAATATCAGGCCCGGATTATTGGGATTACTAATCGCCCCGAAAGTACCCTAGCACAAATGGTCGATCAGATTATTAATACTCAGGCGGGGATCGAAATCGGGGTGGCGGCAACTAAGAGTTTTACCGCCCAGTTATTGGGTTTTTATCTCTTAGCTTTGGATTTATCCTATCGTCGTCAAACTTTGTCTTTAGAGAGAATCGAGCAAATTATTAATGAAATGCGATCGCTGCCAAGATCGATCGAAACTGTCCTAGAAACACAGGAAAAAGCGATCGAAGAATTAGCCCATGAATTTAATGACACCCAGGACTTTATTTTCTTGGGACGGGGGATTAATTTCCCCATTGCCTTAGAAGGGGCCTTAAAACTCAAAGAAATCAGTTATATTCATGCGGAAGGCTATCCAGCCGGAGAAATGAAACACGGACCAATCGCGCTTTTAGATGCAAAAGTTCCCGTAGTAGCGATTGCGATGCCGGGGGTAGTTTATGATAAAGTTCTCTCCAATGCACAGGAAGCAAAAGCAAGGGATGCGCG
>NZ_JASJFG010000432.1:0-2739 GCF_030065375.1 Microcystis sp. M49636_WE2
CGTAAAAGTCAGTTAGCCCTAGTACAAACCTATTGGGTACAGGCAGAATTGAGTAAACACCACCCCCATCGACAGTTTGAGGTGGAGACGATGAGTACCCAAGGCGATAAAATTCTCGATGTGGCCCTGGCGAAAATCGGTGATAAGGGTTTATTTACCAAAGAATTAGAACTGGGAATGTTGGATAGATCGATCGATCTTGCTGTCCATTCTCTCAAGGATCTGCCCACTAATTTGCCCGAAGGTTTAATCTTGGGTTGCGTCACCGAAAGAGTTAATCCGGCCGATGCTTTGGTGGTAAATAGCCAAAACCAAGACTATCAATTAGACAGTTTACCGGCAGGTGCGGTGGTGGGGACTTCTTCCCTGCGGCGATTGGCCCAGTTGCGTTATCATTATCCCCATCTGACTTTTAAAGATGTGCGCGGCAATGTTAACACCCGTCTGGCAAAACTGGACGCGGGAGAATACGACGGGATTATTCTGGCAGTAGCGGGACTGGAAAGGTTAGGATTAGGCGATCGAGTTCATCAGGTTATTCCGGCGGAAATTTCTCTCCATGCGGTGGGACAGGGGGCTTTAGGGATAGAATGCCGCGATGGAGATGCGGAGGTTTTGCAAGTCCTAAAAGTGTTGGAACACGCCCCTAGTCGCGATAGATGCTATGCTGAACGCGCTTTTTTACGCGAGTTGCAGGGGGGCTGTCAGGTTCCCATCGGAGTGAATACGGCGATCGAGGATGGTATCCTAACTTTAACGGGTATGGTGGCCAGTCTCGACGGTAAGCGCCTGATTAAGGACTCGGTTAGCGGTGATCCTAGCCATGGGGAAGTCTTAGGACGAGATTTAGCCCATAAAGTGCGCGAGGCTGGTGCTGGAGAGATTTTAGCCGAGATTTTCGCAGAAGTGGGCCGATAATTAGTGATCAGCGCCCATTAACCCTACACCCCACACCCTGCCGCTGCAGGATTAATTTTTGGGCTTTATCTCATTGTCGAGTCAAGAGGCAAAAATACAAATAAAGCGAGAACTGTCGCCCTTGCAGTTCCCGCTCTATTATTGTTGTATTGTTGGAGTATCTAACCCCCGAATATTGAGTTAAATTAGTACAAATCTTCTTCTTTGTGGGTGACGATCACACAGTCAGAAGTAGGATAGGCCACACAGGTGAGGACATAACCCGCTTCAATTTGATCGTCATCTAAGAAGGATTGCTCGGATTGATCAACGCTACCGGATATGATTTGACCAGCGCAAGCAGAACAAGCACCAGCACGGCAAGAAGAAGGTAAATCTAATCCTTTTTCTTCCGCTATATCGAGAATATATTCATTATCGGGAACATCAATTTCATAATCGCCCTTGGGTGTTTTCAGGGTGACTTTATAAGTGGTTGTCTTTATTTTCTTTGCCATAGGTTGTTCCTCAGTCTCAAAATGCCTTCTCTCCCCGTTTACACTGAACAGGTCGAATGAGTTTCCTTTTTGATACTACGCGAAAATTCACCAGGCTCAACTTACCATTAGTAATGACAGCCTTAAATAAACTTAAAATAATATTTACTTATCACTTTAGCCGATTAGCTGTTTAATTAAAAGTTGATACAATAGCCTAGTCTCATAAAATAAAAGTCGGCATAGCCTATCCTTCCCTAATGCCTTAAAAAGGGTTTATTCGGTTAAATAGCGCAAAGAACGTCAGCAGAAAACTGAGAGCGCACCAAACCGAAGAAAATCTAGTAGAAACGATTTGGCTACAGTTAACAAGTCTTTTGAGCGGATTTTATGGGATGGCGAAAGGTTTTCCTGTGGTTAAACGACTGTTCGAGTTTTTGGCTAAATTTCAATTATTTAATTTTCCTAAACTTAAAAAATACGATACCTTTTCACATTTCATTTAGGGATGCTATAGCTAACAAAGTTAATCCGAATGGGGATTGGAAATTGTCCTCGTCACTATTTAAGTAGGTAGGGGTTAAAAGCTGTCAGACACCCCCCTTATCAAGGGGGGCAGGGGGGATCCCCCCGCCTATCACCCCCCTTATCAAGGGGGGCAGGGGGGATCCCCCCGCCTATCGGCACCCCCCTTATTAAGGGGGGCAGGGGGGATCAGAGGCAATAACTACTTACTTAAACTGTAATCGTTATAATCTAATCAGTCTTATTTTAAGACATAAACAAGCTATTAAGAGATTTAGCAAAATTCTAGCGAGTCAGTTTTAGTAACTGCATAATGATATATTGTCTTAAGCGATCGCTGCTTTGAGCCTGTGCATTAACAAACAAACTATAATCCGCTGGACAGCATTTCTCATAATTTACACTGCCTAGGAAAAATTTTAGTACAAATGCTCGGACTGACAACACCGGCACTCATTGAGATAGTCAACAGCTGATCCCAGCCACCTCTTTTTTACCATATTTGGCTACACTTCGCTTCTCATAGGGATTGTAGGCTTCCTTGTCACCCCGTCAGAGTTAAGAGCAAAACAGAGACAGAAGCGAAGCTCAACCCGATGATTAGCTAATGGTATCGATAAACATCTTCAATGCTGCTTTTGAGAAGGAGAGGGGTTGCTAAAGCCTCTATAATAAGTAGCCATAGAGATGCCGACAACTTCCCCTGTCGATAGCGAATAAGGAGAAAAAAAACCCAGTGTTTGTCCTCAAAGGTTACGAGTATTTTCTAGGATTTCTGCTCGCTTGCAGTTTAGTACCAATCCTATCCCTAACTGCCTCC
>NZ_JASJFG010000983.1:0-1551 GCF_030065375.1 Microcystis sp. M49636_WE2
GCCCAATTTGTGGGTCGAAGCTCAACCGCAGGAAATCTCCACGTTCTGGAATGTATGTCACCAAACCTCCTCTCCCATTGGCCGTCCCCAATCCACTTCCGGCTCCGGTGATTCAACAACCTCAGCCAGTAGTTCTTCTAGGCTTAACTCAGGCAAGGCTTGAATTAGCTCAATTACTAGCTTTCCGTTTTCCACAGAACATTCAACAACGTCATTGGGATTGAGGTTCAGTGCCTCCACCGCATACTTGGGAATCCGAATCGCTAAAGAATTACCCCAGCGTCCAATCTGCGACTTCATGATCCCACCTCGAATTCGTTAGATATTCAAAGTATATCAAAACGCTGATTTAGGGGAATACCGACAAGCGATCGCGTTTTATGAACGGGCTTTATGGCTGGGATTGATTATCCCTAGGGGGTAGAAGTTCGATAGGGATCGACTCTGATCCCGGTTGGAAAGTGAAAGTATCGGCGGGTGTACTAGGCTTAAAATTCCAATCGGATAATATTGCCGTGTACTGGGGTGAACCGGGTAGAGTTTTATAGGTGATAATCGCTTTCCTCAGTAGGGGGGTGGCATCCTGCGTGACCCAGATTTGATAATCGCGATCGCTACCGATCAGCAGCAGATGATACATTTGTTCACCATTAACCATGTTGTTGCCGATAAAAATAATTTGTCTGACATCAGCCATTAGATCTGCACAGGGATCGTTCGCTGCTAGATTTGACATGGGAATGGTGATTCCGTACCTTTGCTCTACTTGGTCTAAGGCTTCATCTAGAGTATTCGGAGCCGGTTTCGTGACGTATAGATCCTGTTCCAGATCCGCAAGGGTGAAGGTTTTACCATCGTAAAAAAAGCGTGTAACTCGTTCATCCCCAGTGTAGTCCGAGCGCAGGCGATCGGGTTTCTCTACCCAGATGTTTTGATCGGCACTGTACTGAACTTTCGCCCCGGAGTCGAGTATATCGTCATAGGTGACATCCATATTGACGGTGAACGATCGCTGTTTGGTTAAATTAGCACAGAGTTGCTCGATCACCTGTTCCGCCGTTTTTGGGCGGATTTCCTGGGATAGAGTCGGTATTTCCGCCAAGACTCCTGCGGCAGTGACCCAAGGCAAAAGTAAAGAAAGAATCGGCATGAAGCGAGGCATAATCATCTAATATTCCCCCAAGGCGATGGATTGTTTTGGTTAACGACCATTGTGTAAACTGACTAAACGAGCGATAAAAACGGCGGGATAGAGAACTCCAGTCATTCCTTCTAAATTGGCCAAAACTCTAGCGACTTTACTGGTAGGAACTATATCACCGTAGCCAACCGTGGCCAGGGTAGTAAAGCTGAAATGAAGTAGATCCGCCTGGTTGACGGTTTTAGCGGCGGAGCTAAAGGAATCGGGTTCAAAAATCTGGACGATACTATAAGCGGATGCCCAGAAAAATCCTAGGAGAAAATAGACACAAATTCCCCCTTTGATGATATCGGATGTTACCTGTTCGGCGAGAATTAATTCTAGTAAAATCGAGTACACGCATAAACTAA
>NZ_JASJFG010000918.1:0-1966 GCF_030065375.1 Microcystis sp. M49636_WE2
CTTCTAGGTTCTGTGTGATAAGTTTAACTTACATCGGATCGATCAATCTTTGTGTCCTTTGTGTCTTTGTGGTTCGTTCCACCCCCTCGCTAGGAGGAATGTATCTTAGAATACACTTTACCCACCAAATCCAAGAGAGCCTGAATACTGACTTGGAGACTACTGGCTCCTTAATCCTCAATCTATCAGCCTTGCAGCTTACTTAGATAATTTGTACTATAGAGTTCTGGCATAATTAATTTTTGAGAGTTCAAAAATGAGTCAAAATCCCAATTCTTCCTCGCGACCACTACAACCGCTGCCGGTTCCCTCCATCCCGATGCCTCCCTCGGAGTTAATCAAGGGAACCACACCAGAGATAAATCAAGAAATGAGCCAAAAGGTGGCGACGCAGGTCAAAAAAGTGCCAAATATGCCGCAAAATGGTCAAATTTCACCTTCAAGTCCTCCCCAAAGTCGCGCTCCCAGTCAGGCTGCTTCTCCCCAAACCCCACCCCGGCCGGGCCGAGCTCCCAATCAACCCAACTTAGAATATTTGATCCAGTTTGCCTTTGATCGGGGTTATTCGGACGTTCACCTGGGAGTTGGAGAACAACCCCGGATGCGGGATCGTGGCGAAATGATTATTCTCGACTATCCTGAAATTGACATCAACACTTTTTATAGTTGGTTACGCGAAATGCTCGGTGAAGAAGAAATCCTTCGCTTTAAAAAAGACCTAGAATTTGACGGTGCGACTCAGTACGACTTCGCTAGGGTGCGGATTAATATCTTTGAAAGTCTGCGCGGTCCGGGGATGGTTTTGCGTCTGATTCCCATGAAAATCCCCACTATGGAACAATTGCGCTTACCGATGGTCTTCCGGGATGTGTGCGATGTGCAGAAGGGATTGATTTTAATCACCGGTCCGACGGGTTCAGGGAAATCCACCACCCTAGCAGCCATGATCGATTACATCAATAAAGAACACCCCAAACATATTATCACCATCGAAGACCCGATCGAATTTGTCCATGAAAGTCGTCGCAGTTTGATCAAACAACGGGAAGTGGGAATACACACCCATGAGTTCGATAATGCCCTAAAAGCCTGTTTGCGGGAAGACCCAGATATTATTCTGGTGGGGGAGATGCGGGACAAATCCACCGTTAATACTGCCCTGAAAGCTGCCCAAACCGGTCACTTAGTCCTGGGAACCCTGCACACCAACAGCGCTGTAAAAACCCTTGACCGGATTTTAACTCTTTATAGCGCCGAGGAACGGGAATCGACGCGGGTGGCGATCGCAGAATCTTTAGTTTGTATTATCTCGCAGGGTTTATGTCGCACCACCGACGGTAAACGGGCTGCTTTTTACGATATTCTCGTCAATACAGATGCCATCAAGGATTACATTCGCAGCGGCAAAAATGACGAAATTGTTGAATTAATGAAAGACGGCGAATACCACGGCATGATTACCACTAATCAATCCCTGTTTAACCTCTATCAAAAGGGACGGATTACCGAGGAGGTAGCCTTGGCCATGTCCCCAGTCCCCAATGAACTGGCGATGATGCTCCGGGGTAGAATCTAGAAAAACCCTGAAGGAAATTCTTCAGGGGTCAAGAGTTTAGTAGTCTAGAAAAATAGAAGCTCCTATTTATTCTTTACGGGAACCCCTCAAGTGGCTACTTCTGCGATTGTGTTGCCCGATATTTTTAAAGGCATCGCCCTGTTTACCCCCGGGGGCGACCTAATTTACTGTATCGATCCTAATAAACAAACTCATTGGCATCTGAATCTCTGTGCTGCTCTCCAGTCCGCTTTAGGGTTGCCAGAACCACCCCATTTTTTAGTTCCTAGTTTTACCGCTACCATCGATCGCTGGCGAGATCCCTACAGTCACCGTATTCATACTAGAGCCGAAGTCTATCCCCTTGTCCGTCGCTATCAGCCTTTATTAAATGCTATTTTCGCCACGGAC
>NZ_JASJFG010000218.1:0-3675 GCF_030065375.1 Microcystis sp. M49636_WE2
AAAACCCAATCCCCCTCATTTGTCAAGGCTAAAACACATCTTTCTACTAATTCGATTGGATATTGACAAGGATGAATAGTTTTCTCTGGATGATTAGATTTAACGTTAGGAATATCCCATAGTAACTCATCCCATTCTTGTGCTAAAAACTCCCAAACATCGCTGGGATTTTTCCCTAAAGGATTACCAGAGGGTTTACCGATATTTTTACCTTTAAAATGGCGCTTACCAGGGTATTTAGCGGGGATTCTCACTGGATCAAGATTAAAGGTATATTTATCGGTTTTTGTCAACCATAAAATAGTTTCATACCTGCCAGAAAATCTTTTAGAGGTATGTAATCCATGACCAAAATGCCAGACAATTCTATTTCTTAAAAAGAAACCCATTTGTTTAAATAGCTGATAATAAAAAATATCTAAAGGATAAACTTCTCCCTCTTGAACGAAATTTCCCACCTGCCAGCAAATACTGCCATTATCTTGCAAGATTCTAGGGAATTCTCGCATAATTTTGGTTTGGGTTTCCAGATAAGTATCCAAAGAGATTTTTTTTTCGTAGTCTTTTCCTAAATTGTAGGGAGGAGAAGTAATAATCAAGCTCACAGAATTATCCGGTATAGTCTTGATAAAATTATTGCTATCTCCTTGATAAAGAATTATTTCGGCATCAGGTTGATAAAAGTCTCGCACTGATTTTGACTGAGAAAATAAGGGCAATTGATTCATAGAAAATTTAGCAGAGAAGAGCCACTTTTAATTAGGGTTTGCTGAAAAAGTTTTTCCTGGGGGCAGGGTGTGGGGTGTGGGGTGTGGGGTTTTACCCATTTTACATCCAATATTCAAGAGAGCCAGTTTTTTAAAACAATTAATGTTATCTGTAGCCAGCAAAGATATAACAAAAATTCTACTTTTTTAGATAAAAATCGGGAAGAAAGTTTTAACTTTTTTCTATTCTTCCCTTAACTCAGATTAGCTCAAACCCGGAACGCACTCGCCTAATTCCACTGTAAAAGGTTGCCAAGGACGAGGATCAATTACCTTTGTCGGCAAGTCATGGGATGTTAATAATTCTTGAAAAGATTCGGGACTACCCTCCGCACTTAACACCGCCATTAATAATCCTTTAAACTCGATATCACCACCGGCAGCCGTAGAAATAATATATTCGGGCTGCAAGCGTTGACAGACTGCCAAGGCGCTTTCTTGTCCTTTGATTACCGGTCCGAGGAAAGGTATTTTTAAGTCAATCAAAGGAGTGATAATAACAGCAATTTTACCGAGAGAATCGAGGCTAGGAGAATGATAACCGTGGGGTTCGTAGTAGATACTCTGATTTGTCGCTAATTCCTTGATAACATAACCATTTTCCACCAGAGTCGGCCCGACTGGAGAACCGGGGACGGCAGTAATTTCGATCGCATTGTCAAAGATATAACTAGAGCCGTGGGTTAAAGGGATGAGATGGGTATAATTAAGCGCTCGAACGACTTTTTCGGCATTAGGAGAAGCCACCACGGGAATTTGGCGATCGAGTACCTGTAAAGTAGGAGGATGGGCGTGATCTTCCAAACCTTGGGAGAGAAGAATCAGATCGATATTTTCGGGAATGGCATGATTAGCGGTTTTTTTGCCCTCAAATAGCCAAGTTAAATTACCAAAAGTCAGGGAACCTACCAACCAAGGATCGAGAAGCAGGCGTTTTCCCCCGATTTCGATTAACCAAGAATTACTATCAAGCCAAGTTAACTGCATATAAGCCGAGGAAGAATGGGGATTTTCTTAATTTAATTTAACATTAGCATTAACTTTTCTGCGCTTGGGGGTTTTTCAGTCATCAGTGAAAACACAGCACTGTTAATGCCATTTATAGCAGTTATCTTAATGGTGAGGTAGGAAGTCTCTGGTTTTAGGGAACGGGCAACAGTAGCCAGTCGTCAGGGGGTGATACCAAATTAAGTAGCTGGTTATAATTAAATTAAAAATGGATTTTAGGTTCGATCCCCCCTGCCCCCCTTGATAAGGGGGGTGCCGATAGGCGGGGGGATCTGAAAGTTTTTAATACCTATCTACTTAGGTTACACTTCATCTTGAGGAGAAACGCTGTAACACTCCTCACTTAATGCTGCTCACTGAAAACCCAAATCTGATCACTGATTACTGATTACTGATCACTGATCACTGATTAGTCAAGGCTTAAGAAATAGGGAAAGTTTAGCTATCTTAGGGAAAGTAGGCGCTAAAAGGGGAGGAAGAACGCATCAGCCGAGACTGAATTTCTATGACTAAACGTACCTTCGGTGTTATCGGACTAGCTGTCATGGGAGAAAATCTCGCTCTCAATGTGGAGAGTCGGGGTTTTCCCATCGCTGTTTACAATCGCACCGCCAGCAAAACTCAAGAATTTATGGAAACTCGCGCCGTCGGCAAAGATGTCAAGGCGGCCTATAGTTTAGAAGAATTCGTCCAAATTTTAGAGCGTCCCCGCAAAATTCTGGTCATGGTAAAAGCTGGCCCGCCGGTGGATGCCGTGATTGAACAATTAAAACCCCTTCTCGAAGAAGGAGATATGATTATCGATGGCGGTAACTCCCTCTATGAGGACACGGAAAGACGCACCCGCGACCTAGAATCGACCACTAAACTCGGTTTTGTCGGTATGGGGGTCAGTGGTGGCGAAGAAGGCGCTCTGCACGGTCCTTCCCTGATGCCGGGGGGTACAGAGTTCGCCTATCGGGAATTAGAGCCGATTTTAACCAAAATTGCCGCCCAAGTCGATGATGGTCCCTGTGTCACTTATGTGGGGGCCGGGGGGGCAGGCCATTATGTGAAAATGGTTCACAATGGCATCGAGTACGGCGATATGCAGTTAATTGCGGAAGCCTACGATGTGCTGAAAAATGGTCTAGGACTAAGCAATCAGCAGTTACAGGAAACTTTCGCCGAGTGGAACCGCACCGATGAGCTTAATTCTTATTTAATTGAAATTACCGCCGATATCTTTAAGTGTGTTGACCCAGAAACCGGTCATCATCTGGTAGATTTAATCTTGGATTCGGCGGGACAAAAGGGAACCGGACGCTGGACTGTGTTAAGTTCCTTAGAGTTGGGGGTGCCAATTCCGACCATTTATGCTGCGGTTAATGCTCGCGTGATGTCCGCTTATAAGGATGAACGGGTGGCCGCAGCCAAAGAGTTACCCGGACCAGGGGAAACCTATCCGGGGGATGCGGCACTATTTGTGGATAAGGTGCGTGATGCTCTTTACTGCTCGAAAATGTGTTCCTATGCCCAAGGTATGGCTTTAATCGCTAAAGCTTCTCAGGAGTTTAACTATAATATCAGTCTGCCGGAATCGGCCCGGATATGGAAGGGCGGCTGTATTATTCGGGCCAGTTTCTTGGATAAAATTCGCAAGGCTTTTGCGGAAAATCCGGGGCTGCCGAATTTGTTGTTAGCGCCGGAATTTAAACAAAGTATCCTCGATCGCCAAGAAGCATGGCGTGAGGTGTTAGTCTTGGCTAATAAGTTGGGGATTCCCGTCCCGGCTTTTAGTTCTTCTTTGGACTATTTTGATAGTTATCGTCGGGCCAATTTACCGCAAAATCTCACCCAAGCACAACGGGATTATTTTGGCGCTCATACCTATGAACGTACCGATAAACCCAGAGGTGAG
>NZ_JASJFG010000615.1:0-2710 GCF_030065375.1 Microcystis sp. M49636_WE2
AGCTTGAGTTGATTGAGAATATTTTGATTATTATTATTTTTAATTTCTAACTTTATTCTCTCGTAGTCTAAGATTTTCAATTCTTGATATTTTTGGGAAAATAAAATTTTGAGATTGTCACTGAGTTGGAGTAAAAAACGATAATATCCGTCTTGATAGATTTCTAGTCCGTTAATTAATAAATTATAGTCTTTAATTAATAACTTAGTCTCAATCAAGATTTCTTGTTGAGTAATTTTTTCTTTTCGTTTAATAATCTTACCAAAATAGTAATGGTAGCGAACTCCTTCTTGAATTAATTTCCGACGTTCCTTGATGATTTTCTGAAAATTTTTTAAGTATCTATTTTTAAAAACAGGAAGTTGATAGCTTTGCTCATAAATGGCAATTTTTTTATAGGTCATCAGATGTTGAGAGTTCCTATTTAGCATAGCTATCTTAGACCCAAAAATTCCTCGTTACTTAGCAATAATCATTAGCTGCTCCCAGCTATTGCAACAGGGAGCAATACCTAATTAAACATTTTCAACTTCAACAACAACCGGTTCATTTTCAATAACTGGTTCATTTTCAATAACTGGTTCATTTTCAATAACTGGTTCATTTTCAATAACTGGTTCATTTTCAATAACAACTGTTTGAGGACTTTCAGGTGTTGGCTCAGTTACCGTTTCTTGCTGCTTTACTGTCTGTTCTTGATGGTCAGTCAAGTATTTTTTGGTTTTTAATTTCAGGTCATCAGTCAGAGGTAAAGCATCAATTTCAGCCAAAAGTGTTTCCAGGGATTCTTTTTTACTTCGCTCGGCGTAAAAAGCATTCAGAACCGCTTCAATTCCGTACTGAGCAATCGCATCTCCTAGGACAGTAACCAACCCCATCGCTCCAATACCCATAAAAACTACAAAGGGTTGTCCGAGGGTTAGAATTAGCACGATGACAGCAATAACAGCCGAAGCTAAATAAGCACCTGCCACTTTTTTGATAATGTTATCGAGTTCCATAAAAACCACCTCAAATTTCTAGCGAAGGATTAATTTAATTTTAAAGCAAGGTTAATCTGTCTGTTGATCGTCGTCAAGTAAAGCTTGAAGAAAAGGTTCAAGACTTTTGGGACGATAATCGGAAAAAGCCTTTAATCGTTTTACCACACTGTGATGAACAGTGACAACTTTTGTATTGAAATATCGCCATTGCTCACCTCCCAATAATCCCTTAACCGTATTATCGAACTTGATGGTCGGGTCTGGTTTAATTTGGAATTCCTCGGATTCAGAGGTGGTTGAGTCAAACTCTAATCCCAATTTTTTGGCTTGATTAATCATCCATTGTAAGGGGTAATCGGAAAGTCCTTGATATTCTTTTTTGCCACCACCTAGACAGGTATGTTCACCCACAAATAAAACTTCTTTAACAACTTGTTCGGGATTTTCTGGATTGGCTTTGATCGGAGTGGAAGGGAAGTTTTTACGTTTTTCATCAATGGCAACAGCATGAAAAGCATTCTGGATAATCGGACTTAATTTTGTATTACTAAATTCATATTTTTTATGATAAAACTTAGCCAGGGGAAACCAAGGAGTTAAATCAGGAATACCAAAATTGCCAACTGTATCCCAACAACCTAACATCTTGACTGGAATACGATCTTGAAAATCTTCCTTTTCTGTCTCAATTTTTTTAGCATTAGCGGCACGGAATTGTTGAGCTTTGGCACTATCGGAACTAACGGTGTGGTCTCGATAGAGTTGATAAGCTAGGGGAATTTCTTTAATCTTAGAGCGTTTTAGGATTCCACATTTATCGATAAAACTAGCCAAACAACGAACGATATATGCGCCTCGACTAAAACCTAACAAATAAATTTCATCCTCGGTTGTGGGATTGTAGTTAAGGACAAGAAAACGATAGGCATCTTGAATCATTCGATCAAGGCCCCAGCCAAAAGTTTCATTCCCTAAACTTTTAATAAATTCGTTATCTTCGGGGGTGCCAGAACCTGACAAAAAGACGATTTGGGGGGTTTGATCCTCGGCAATATACTTAATAGATTCGGCGAATTTAACCACATTGGTGGGATAGGCACTGGTAGAGTCTTCCCAAGAACCATCACAACAAATAATTAACCGTTTTTTCTGGCTTGAATAAGTGAGGATATCCGGTTGAGAAATTGCTGTTTCACTAATCTCCTCAATTTCATTGCTGGCAAGAGCAGCTTCTGCGGCAATTATAATTGATTCTGAATTATCTTCCGGGGAAGGTTCTTGATTTTCTGCTGGAGCATCCTGTTCAACCACTTCTTCTTCTTCAAGGGAGTTAAAAATTTCGTTGACCATTGTTATCCTTTTCGCACTCCTTCTAGCTTTACTGCTAGTCTGAGTTTTTGATTTAGGGATCGAGGTCGGTTTGGAGGGAAGACTATCTAGTTGCCAGGTTGTCCCATAAAGAATACCATGATTGCTATAACTTGTTTGATCCTCGGCACTGCCATTGAGTGATAAATAAGTAACTAAGCCAAGGTCATCAACCCGGGGAGATTGATACATCGCGTTTTGGATTTCTTCTTGGCTAAGCGCTTGATTCCAAACAGAAAGTTCTGCAAGACAACCTTGCCAATAATGAGAGAGATTAACAGAGGCTCCCAAGATGATTTTTTCAATCCCCGTTAAGGCACGGTTATGACCGTTGCCACGATGCCAAATGATCCCATTGC
>NZ_JASJFG010001094.1:0-1701 GCF_030065375.1 Microcystis sp. M49636_WE2
CTGATGTTTTTTCTTAAAGTTAGGATACTTAGTACGACCAGCCAAGAAATTAGTAAAAGCTGTTTGTAGGTGTCTTAACCCTTGTTGTAAAGGTACACAGCTAACTTCGTTTAAAAACTCTAATTCTTCTTGCTTTTTCCACTCGGTTAGCATTGAAGAAGTTTGAGCGTAGCCTACTCTTTCTTGCTTTTCGTACCATGCTTGTGTTCGTTCGTGGAGAGCTTTATTGTAAACCAATCTTACACAGCCCAATGTGCGCCGCAATAGCGACTCTTGTTTTGGTGTGGGGTAAAATCGAAACGAATAGGCTTTTTCCATGCCTCACATTTTAGCATATATCGTGTAAATGTGCTAATATTTGACGGTAAAGCCGTCGTAGAACGACGGGGTTTCAGACCCAAAATTTTCGATGATCATCGCAGGAGAAAGAAGCGGAGTCGGTAAAACTACGATTACTCTGGCAATCTTGGCCTATTTAATCAGTCGTGGCGATCGAGTGCAATCTTTTAAAGTCGGGCCCGATTATATCGATCCCATGTTCCATAGTCATTTTACCGGTCGCCCCTGTCGCAATCTCGATCCGGTTTTAACTTCTGAAGACTATGTAAAAACCTGTTTTGCCCAACATTGTCAAAATGTCGATTATGCTCTGATTGAAGGGGTAATGGGGTTATTTGATGGTATTCAATTAAGCGATACTCAATTTCCCGATTATGCCAGTACCGCCCATATTGCCCGTATTTTAGGGCTTCCTCTGCTGTTAGTTATCGATTGTAGTCGTTTATCTACCTCTGTCGCCGCTATTGTCCGCGGTTATCAATCTTTAGACAAAAATCTCCATCTAGCTGGAGTTATCCTCAATCGTGTTGGTAGCGATCGCCACCTGCAATTACTGCAAACCGCCCTAGAATCGATCAATATGCCGATTGTCGGGGTTCTGCGTCGTCAAGATTCCCTGACAATTCCCGATCGCCACCTAGGATTAGTTCCCAGGGATGAACTAGGAGAAATCAGGCAACTGCAAGATCAACTGGCTTCTATTGCCCAAAACTGCTTTAATTGGGACATTCTCTTGCCTTTACTGACTATTTCTCCCCAAGAGAACCCGAAAAATCCCACAGAATCAAATAAGCTTTTTCCCCCTATCCGTATCGGTATTGCCAGAGATAAGGCTTTTAACTTTTATTATCCCGATAATCTCGATATTTTAGCCAATTTAGGCGCGGAATTAATCTTTTGGAGTCCCTTGCAAGGGGCAAATTTGCCCGAAAACCTGCAAGGATTGTACTTTGGTGGCGGTTTTCCCGAAATCTTTGCCCCGGAATTAGCAGCTAACACCCCTATCTTAACTCAGGTGAGAAAAGCGATCGCCTCCGGAATGCCCACCTACGCCGAATGTGGGGGATTAATGTATTTATGTGACAAAATAATTGATTTTGAGCAAAAAAATCATTCTATGTTGCAAATAATCCCCCAATCTGCTATAATGTCGCCGAAGTTAACCCTAGGTTATCGGCAAGCCATCGCCAAACAGGAGACGATCCTGCTCAAAGCAGGTCAACCAGTGCGCGGCCATGAATTCCATCGCTCCCAATTAAGCGGGGTGAGCGACGCACCGATTTATCAACTGCAAGCATTCCCCAAAAGTGCTATCAATGCCGAAGGGTGGCAAGGTAAGAATCTGCACGCTTCCTATCTCCA
>NZ_JASJFG010000213.1:0-5097 GCF_030065375.1 Microcystis sp. M49636_WE2
GCAGAAAAATTAATTCTGACTCAAAAATAAACTGGGCAATCCGATAAGATTATCCTGCTTAAAAAAGATCGAATTTTGTTGTCGCAATTTACCGATTAATCTTGTTACTGTTACTCTGGTAGTGCCGATGGCGCTGGCAATTTGAGCGTGAGTTAGGGGATAGGGGAGATAATACCCTTCCCCACAGGGTTGACCGTATTCTTCCAATAATAAAACCAAGAACCCCATTAATCGATCGAGGGAGCGTTTTTGACCGAGAATACTCAACCAAAATAACTTACGCTGGTATTGATGGCGAAAAGTTTCCATAACAGCCGATCGCAATTGCGGCCATTTTTCTAGGTCTTCCCAGTATAACCAGACTAACTCGGTTCCGTCTAGATGAGCTTGGGCTTGTAATTGAAAGGGAAATTGAGAAACAATCTCAAAAGGTTGACCTGCACCCACAAAACCGAGAAATACTTCCTCACTATCGGCAATAGGTGGTTGACGGGGGAATTTTTGGTCAATAACGTTAACTTGTGCCTTACCAACAATACGAATCGCCCCAGATTCCACAAAGTATAACAGTCCGGGGCGCGTGGCTACTTTTTCATCTTTGGCAAAGGTATGGTTACGATAATGGGATTTTGCCCAGTTAAAGATTTCTGTTTCTTGACCGATTAAGGGTATAAAATCCGACGAAGGAACCGAAGAAGACATTAAAATTAATAACCCACTGGGGCGTTGAGGGAACTGTAAACTAATGTAACAAAAAATTGCTGCGATTGGGGGGGTCTTGTGGCCGCTAGATGGTTATCGGTCAATAATGCCTAGAAGTCGCGGGGATTGGGCAGATAGGGGAATTATTAAGCATTCTTAACAGAATACCCGCCCCAATGTTACAAAAGCTAGATAATCAGCTTATCTATTCTTAACTTTTTCTCGCTTTTCCGGGGACTATGGCATAAGATAGGATGCGTAACTATTAGTTTTCTATCTATGATATAGCGTTTCTCTTAAAGATGAAGTATAAAGAAATTTGGCATTATCTCTTGGCGACCAGCTACTGTTAACCGTTCTCTGTTCCCTAAAACCAGATACTTCGTACCTCACTATTAAGATAACTGCCCATAGATGATAGTTGATAGATAATTTAAATTTATACTTTTCCTTAAAAACTTCGGTCAAACTTGTATGAATAGCATTAGACAAAAAGTTGAATCCCTCTTGAATCAATTACCAGATGATTGTTCAATTGAAGATATTCAGTATCATTTATACGTTCTGGAGAAGGTGCGTCAAAGTTTGAACGCTGCCTCTCTGGAGAATACAATCCCCCAAGAAGAAGTTGAGGGTCTTTTAAACAAATGGCTGATCGAGTGAATTATCGCCTTGTCTGGTCGCCCAAAGCAATTGAAGACGTGGATGCGATCGCATCTTATATTAGTCGAGATTCCCCGTCCTATGCGGCGGCCGTCGTGCGTCGAATTCTTGATATAAGCTATTCTTTAGAAAATTGTCCCCTAGAAGCGAAAAAATGCGCTGAATTTAGTGATGATACAATCCGAGAAAAGTCTGCCTATGCCTACCGTCTGATCTATCAAATTCAAGGGGCGGTAGTTATTATAGCGGCGATCGTCCATAGTAAGCATTTCTTGGATTGATCGAGTCAGTGATCAGTGATCAACCATTAGGAGTCAGGAGCCAGGAGTCAGGAGTCAGGAGTCAGGAGATTATTTTTATTTATTCTTCCCACTTCCCACTTCCCACTTCCCCACTTCCTAATTCATAATTCATAATTCATAATTCCCACTTCTCCTAACCCCCACCCGCCAATTTTGAGCCTAATTCCCGCTTAATCCGGTTGAGAATCGAGGTTTCATCGAGGGAATCGAGAATACTGGCTACCACTGCCTTCGGGCCATCGGGTCCCCAAGTGGCCCCATTAGCGAGATAGGTTTTCGTCACTTGGCCGATCGCGTAACAGGATACACCGGCAACTCCCGCTTGAGTCAGGGCGATCGAAGTATAGGGAAGGAGAGAAATGCCGCCAGTGGCAGGAATCGAGAGGCCAAGCAGTCCTTTGAGGGAACTTAAGCCCAAAACCGCTAAAAATTCGCTGGCACTAATACCCCCCATATTGAGGGCAATTTTTTGTAAAAGAGCGATCGCCCCCTGACGAGTTAAATCGATGCCGTATAAGCGAGAAAGAGCGAGAATCATGGCCAGATCGATAACTGCTCCCGTAAACAGATCCAACACCGTCACTGGATTAAGAGCGATCGCCGATGCTTTGATCATCACTGCTTTTTGAATCAATTGATTAGCCCCGCGATCGCGGATAGCCATTTTGCGGGCGACAATTTGCTCGTTTACCTCGTCCGCATACAGCATAGAATTGAGTGCTACGAGCGATTTACCCTCTCGCTCTAGAATTTCCAAAATTTTGAGTTTCAGAGCTTCTATCTGGGGTTTTCCCCGAAATCGTTGCGTTTTTAGCCGCCCATCCTGCTCCTTGACGGTATCCGTCAGGAGGGGAGAGGCTGCCACCATAACAATCTCATCGGGGGAGAGTAATTCTTTCACCCGTTCTGAGGCGATTTTCTCATAGATAGCGAGGCGATCGACTTCCGGATACTGATCGATTTTATTAAAGACCAAAATCATCGGTTTTCCCGCTTCGCGTAACTTGGCCAAGGCGGAAAATTCCACTTTGGTCATATCACCGGAGATGATAAAAAGGATTAAATCCACCTGCTGCGCCACCTGACAGGCGAGAATTTCCCTCGTTTGCCCATCTACCTCATCAATACCGGGAGTATCAAGCAATTGCACCTGAGCATTACCCTGGCCGTTCAGGGTCAGACGCGCTAGATTGGGGAAAGTATCATCGCTGCTTAACTGCCAATTTACCCCTTTAATGGTGCGGGTAACTCCGTGTAAAGGACCGGTTGTAAAGATTTCTTGACCGACCAGAGCATTTAAAATCGAGGATTTTCCCCGGCCCACCAGACCAAAAGCGGCAATTTGAATCAGGGAGCGATCAAGTTTTTCCAGCAGGGCCACTAGGTGATCGATCTCCGCTTCTAGACCAATTTTCTCGATCGAGGTAAGATCCAGACGATCGACAAGTTTGCTCAGAGAATTGCGTGCCTGATTGTAGTTGAGTTCTTCTTGAATAGTGCCGACACCTCGAAGTGCTTGTTCTAGGTCTTCGGTATTCCAAGCTCGATCGAGGGACGGGTCAGAGGTCATTTCAGTTATCAGTTATCAGTGATTAAGTAGGTGGGTGTTAAAAATTGTCAGATACCCCCCTTATCAAGGGGGGATTAAGGGGGGATCAAGGGGGGATTTATCTTCAATTATAACCAGCTACTTTATTAAGGATAATCAGGATGAGTGTCATCTACGACTTGGAACACATCACCACCTATCATTATCGTAAACCGGTAACTTTTGGGGAACATCGGGCGATTTTTTTGCCTAGTGCCGGTCACGGTGAAAGAATTATCAGTTATTCTGTAGAAGCGAATATTGCCGCCAAAACGCGCTGGACTATGGATACTCTATCTAACAACGTGGTAGAGCTTGAATTTGCTGAACCAGCGTCAGAATTAATCGTTACCTGTCGATTACGGGCGGAACATTTTGGCTTAAAAGCGATCGCTGATTTTCCCCTGGATCAACGGGCGATCGAAATTCCCATCCAGTACACCCCCGATGAATGGTTAGATCTGGTGGTGTTTATGCGTCCCCACGCTGAGGATGCCGACGGCAGCTTGGCAGCTTGGGCCAAAAGTTTTGTAGCGGGGGACCAAGATGATACCCTCGATGCCATGGCAAGAATGATGGCGGCTATCAAAGATAATTTTACTTACCAAGCCCGGGAGAGTGAAGGAACTCAATCCCCCGGAGAAACCCTGCGGCTAAAGTCGGGAACTTGTCGCGATTATGCTTGGTTAATGATCGAAGCTTTGCGAAGATTGGGTTTAGCCTGTCGTTTTGTCAGTGGCTATCTCTACGATGCTGCCCTCGACGGTGGCGAAGTGGGGATGACTGGCTCTGGCGCTACCCATGCTTGGTTACAGGTTTATCTACCCGGGGCCGGTTGGCGTAATTATGATCCGACTAATCAAATTACCGCCGGCTTTGATTTAATTCGAGTGGCGATCGCTCGTCATCCCGGTCAAATCATACCTCTTTCTGGTTCTTGGTTTGGTGATGCTGATGACTTTTTGTCTATGGATGTTAAAGTAACCATTCGCAAGTTGGGGACGCTGCCGGATTTTGATCCCAGGGAATAGGTTGAATTATCGGGTTTTTTCTTGACTGGCGATCGCAGAAAACGGGTTTCTCGGAGAAACCCATTTTCTACTCATGCAATAAAGCGAAGATTGCCGTTGGGTTATAGCATTTTTATCGATTTTTGTCAAGATATATTTGACACAATTTATTATAAAAAGGGTTTCTTTTAGAAACCCTTTTTCTGCTTTCCAACTAATCCTAATTTGTCATTAATTTTGCTTAGGTGCTTAACTATAAACGGGATTATTTCGGCCAAATTTTTTGAAATTTTCCCTCTTGACCATTATTCTCGTCTAGAAAACCTAAAAAATAAGCACAATCATCAGAGTCATCAGGAAAAATTGTTAATAATTCTAGGTATTGATGATTATTTTTGGGATACATTCGATACCAAAGACGACCAACTTGATTGATATTTTTTGTTACTATTCCTGTCACCGAGGTTTTATAGATACTTAAATTATCCAGTTTTTGATAGGCTTTGTGAAGCCATTTTATGGCTAGGGAATCATCTTTATCTTCGGCAATTCTTCCCCAAACTTCGACATTTTTAGGATGCCAACTTTCTCGCCATTTAGCACTATTATCGGGAGTTATGGGGATATTTTCTTGTAAGGACATCCATTGTTTAGCAATAGTGCGAACATCTTTGATAAAGGGATGAACATGAGTTAAATCTCTGACTTTATTATCGTTGATTAAAGAACTTTTATCCCCCCATTGCCAATGACAGCCAATTAAGGGTTTATTGGGATAATAATCCTCATAGAAAATACTATGATCTGCTCGTCGCCATGATTTACCAAATCC
>NZ_JASJFG010000467.1:0-2088 GCF_030065375.1 Microcystis sp. M49636_WE2
CGTCAAATCGAGTTAGATTGTGCCACTCTCATGACTCTACAGGCTCCCGTAGCCCAAGATTTGCGGCTTTTAAGTGCTTTTATGCAATTAGTGCGCGATTTGGAACGGATCGGCGATTATGCCAAGGATTTAGCCGAAATAGCACTCAAGTTATTCGCCTATACTCCTCATGATTGTATGAGTGAGATCGAGGCCATGTCCCACCATGCTCAGTATATGTTAGCCACGAGTCTGGTTGCTCTGGCTGACCTCGATCAAGAAGCCGGTCCAAAGGTCAAAGAACTAGATAATACGGTCGATCGAGCCTATGACTATCTCTATCACACTCTCGCCCATCAAAGAGATATTAAGGGTGTGGTGGAACCGATCCTGCTGATGGCTTTACTAATCCGTCATCTGGAACGTATGGCCGATCACGCCACCAATATCGCCCAAAGGGTATCCTACATCGTTACCGGACAGAGAGGCTGAGGGTGTGGAGGCCTTGAGTTGATTTCCCTCGATCTCTGGCCCGCGCTTTTAGCGTTTACGACTCAGGGGGTTTAAAATTTCACTTAACCCCTCTCCCAAGAGAGATAAACCCACCACCATCGTGGTCATTGCTAATCCGGGGAATAAAGTGGTCCACCAGATGCCTGTAGATAAATCCGCCAAAGCTTCCTTGAGATCATGACCCCATTCTGGCACTTCTTCTGGTAATCCTAAGCCTAAAAAGCCTAAACCGCCTAAAACCAGGATCGCATCCGCCGCGTTGAGGGTAAAAAGAACCGGGACACTTTGGACGACATTAAAGAAAAGATATTTTGATAGTATCCGGCCTGGACTAGCACCGATCGCTCGTGCCGCTTCGATAAATAACTCATTTTTAACGCTGGCGGTTTGATTTCTGACCACGCGAAAATATTGGGGAATATAGGCAATGCTAACAGCGATCGCTACATTGACGATACCACGACCCAAGACGAAGGCGAGAGCCACCGATAATAATAACCCCGGCAAGGTGTAGAGGGTATCCATGAGAAAGAGGAGAACGCGATCGATCTTACCCCCCAAATAACCGCTAATTAACCCTAAAGGAACCCCGATGACTAAAGATAATCCTGTGGCCAAAAATACCACGGACAAGGCCGCCCGGGTCCCGAATAGGGTGCGGGAAAAGACATCATAACCGCGCACATTCGTCCCGAACCAATGCCCGGAACTGGGGGCTTGTAGGGGATAATTGCTTAAAATGTCGGTTGGATCCTGAATCAGGCCGATCGCTTGCAGAAGGGGCGAAAACAGGGCAATCAGGATAAAAATAATTGTCAATACCAACCCCACCCCTAGGAGCTTAGTGGTTAGGTTGGGTTTCAGAAAAGGATCGATCGGCAATTTAACAGGAGTCATCGACAAAATTTAGCCATTGCATAGAACGCTAATTGTAGAAGACAAGGCTAACCTGAGACAAGAGCAGTGTTTTTTTCAGACAGCCGGGGCCGAAACGACCATAAACCAGAGCAAGACTGCTAACGCTAAAACAGTTAGTTTAATGAGGATATAAAGCAGTCCGTTGGGATAAAGGAGATCGTGAAACATATTGCCTCCTTGGGAGAGTAGCGATTGTCTCTCTCTATCTTTGATCTTAAGTCTTTCTTTGTTCACCTGACGCACAACTTAACAAAACGTGCGATTATAGGGAAAAAGATTTTTTTACTAGCTATGGCACTACTGACCACAGGAAAACCATTTATTCGCGATCTGGAACAATACGGCGCTTTAGGTGTTTACGCACCCTTAGAAGGAGGTTACGAGGGACGCTATCAAAGACGTTTACGGGCCACTGGGTACAATGTCCTGCATATCACCGCTAGAGGTCTAGGCGATTTAAGTGCCTATCTTACCGGCATTCATGGAGTCCGTCCCCCCCATTTAGGTAAAAAAAATATCGGTCGGGAAGCAGCCGTGGGACCGGTTTATTTTATTCCTCCCATTGCTACCTATCAATTGGAAAATTTACCCCCCAAATCTAAAGGTTTAGTGATTTGGATTATTGAAAGTTTTGTTTTGTCCTCGGAAGAAAAACAATACTTAATTAATCTTAGTCAA
>NZ_JASJFG010000939.1:0-14206 GCF_030065375.1 Microcystis sp. M49636_WE2
ACGGGCAGCATAACCCAAACTTAGTAAAATATTTTTATCTAAATCTTGACCAAAATGCGCTTGTATGCTTGTTATAATTTCGGGGACTGCATACCAATATTCGTCTAATTCTAATCGCAGGGAGGGGTCTTGTTTAGAGATAAGGATAAAGGTAATTTGCCACTGTTCAATATTATCTTCTGGTGCTTCCGTTAGTTTAAAACCAAGGCTAAAACTAGATATATTTTGGTCTCCTAGTAATTGCTGTCTCCAAGTTTGCCACTGTTGATATTTTTCTAAGGCAGCGGCAGTTTGCAGAAATCCAGCAGCTTTAGTCACAGAGAGGCAGTCACCTATAATTGTCTCGCCAATTTTTTTGTCAAAACTGGCAGGAATTGCCGTATTAGTGACAATTTCATTGAGGAGACATTCGGAGAAGTGCCGCAGTAGGGTTTTGGGATCGTATAATTGTGGTGAAGCATGGGGATTTTCAGCACCAGCAAGACAAATGCGGGGAAGATATTCGAGATAGCGATCGAGATTGGTTTCGTAGGTTGCTGATATAATTTCCCAGAGAGGATAGATGGCAAAGTTAGCGTTTTTCTTGTTCTTTGTGGCTAATTCTCGATATTTAAAAGCAGGAATATAGTTATCTTTGAGAATTATTTCTTTAAAAGCTTGACTGTAGTGATACCAAAAAAGTAGATCTGCACCTAACTGAATCTCTGAGGATTTGTAAAGACAGATAAAGTGCAGATCATTGAGCAGTTTAAGGACGGGATTAAGGGGATAACAATCAATTTGCCAAGATTGCCATTGGCTATTTTCTGGGGGCTCTTTTTCTAGATAACGCAGTAATTCTAAGGAGGGTAAAGGTTGATTGTCGTGACTAGGTAAAAGAAAGTAGCGGGGGGCAAATTGCCGACTAAGAGGATTATAATTCGATTGAACTATTCCTAACTCTCCGGTGAGAAAGCTAGTTAATTCTTCTTTGCTTAACTGAAAAGGATGATAATTATCAGCAGTGGTGCGACTCTTTTTCGGGGTGCTAGTTTCTCCCCAAAGATAAAAGCTACCCTTCTGAATAAATTCATCCGTTGATTGAGGAATCCAAGTACCGTGAAGAATTTTCATCGTTTTTAATAAGTACAAAAGAACTTAAATGAGGGCAATACTTAGCCTCTAGAAAAATTGTAGCGATTATGGGAGAGTTCTCCACACTTTTTTGTCCCTTTGCGAACCCAGAAGTCCTCTGGACAAGAGAAAAAGGTTAATAGAGCTTCTAGGATAAAAAACCATTGAGAAGACGTGATCAATGGTTTTTTTGAGCTTAAAGCTTATCCCTACATGGTTTGAAAGCTATTTTTATTCTAGGTTTTGTTGAGGTTCCACTAAGAGGGATGTCTAATTATATCAATTCTCCAAAATCTGGCTACAAGAGTTTGATCTCCCTACCTTCGTCTCCCTTAAAAAGGGGAACTTAAATTCGATAATTCGATCTGTAGTTTTTATGGGTGAGAATTGGTATTAATTAACTTTTACCCAAATACTGCGGAAATATTTTTCGGAATTATTTTTATCGATAATATCTTTACAGGGAGTATTACCAACTCGCTCGATTGTACCATCATCGCTTAAAATCTGAAAGCGATCTTGGAAATGGGGATAAAACAACAAAGCTTCTGGACGAAACCCGTCAGGGAATTGCAGTGATTCTATCTTTTCTGGGGCATCTTCTTTTTTTCCTGACCAAGTATAGAAAACAAATTGATCGCCTCCATGAAATTCTCCAGCAATAATTAAATATACTTCTAAAGCTGGCCAAAATTCAATGCTACGAATTCCTAATCCTCCCAAATCTAACAAGATAGGATCACCAAATTCAGCCCGAGCATTGGTGGAATTAATAACTAAACTTTGAGGATTTTTTAGAGTTAATAAAAGAGCTTTATCGTTTGGTATAGGATTACGAAAACCGATTAAGATATTTCCGTCTGGAGTTGCCGTTAAACCTTCAATATTTAATCCACCTTTAGCTTTGGGAGCTTTGGTTTCTGCTGTTTTGAAATCAAATATTTTAGCCAATTGAGAGTCTTCGATAATATCGCGCAAGACTAACTGAGTATAAGACTCACCCACTTGAACTATACTAGAGCCGTCATCGGTAATTTTACTAGCAAAAAATTGATGACGAGGGAGTTTTCGTTCAGCATTTTTATTGCGGCCATGGGAAGTAATCCAATAGATTATGTCATTTAGCACAGTTACCCCCTCCAAGTCGATTTCTTTATTTTTAGGATTTTTTTTCAGCCAACTATTAATGTCAATTGTTTCCAGTGCTTTTCCCGACTCTTGAGAGGAATAAATCCAGAGAATATTACCTAATTCTGGATCCGCCTCATCATTACCAACAACAAATTTATTTTCTCCTAAAGCAGTGGCTGCAGAAGCATCACAAATTCCTTGATGTTTGATTTCTTGGATAATAGAAAATTTGAGAGGTTGCATGATTGTATTCTCCTTGTTAACCAGAAAAGTGAGGATTAAGAAAATTATAGGCAATAAAAGACAAAAAGACAAGAAATTACTAGAAATAATCTGAGAAAGGACTGGTTTGAGGATTGATTAAAAATCGGTAATGGGTTTACCAGTATTACGCACATTGACAAACTTCCCTAAAACATCAAACCAAAAAGACGCACTCATCGCCACGGCTACTCCTCTCATTAGCCAGCTAAAGACAGCTTATAACCAGTCATTTTGTTCTTTTAAGTATATTGATTGAAACTTGATAATAAAGAGTCATTATTGTACAAAGATTCCACCGTATTTTTCCCCAAGAATATTTCCAGAGCTTTTTTTAAATTTCTAGCCCGAAATTCTAATAAGGCGGCCAATTGTTCCTGTAATTCGCAGACAATAAGGCTGGAAGCTAAGTAGATAAAGATTAGAGGAACAATAATTTCGAGAAGGGTTCCTAGGTTCATTTTTAAGACCTCACTATTGATTTTACAAGTTTTTGTTTTTAGTTATGACCAAAGCAAATTAAGCCAATTCTTCGGTTAAAATGCGGCGGACAATTTCGGTGACAGCGGCGGCTAAATTGGTATCTCTTTCCCTGTCGGAACCGTTGGGAGTACGAAGAGCTAAGGAGAAAGTTCTCAGTTTAGCTGGTTGCACACGATTATCAACAAATTTGACGAAAGCTACATAAGCAAAGGAACTAGGACCGAAGCCAACTTTAGAAATTACCACAGGTTGACTAATCACATTTATCACACCTAAAGTTTCTAAAGCAACATCAATATATCGTGCTGCATCGGTTCCCATAGCACGAACAACGGTTTCTAAACTATTCCATTGACTGCCGATAAAACGAGTATTAGTAGTTAAATGTAGATGCCATCCTAACATCGTAATTAAACGCACTAAATCATAAGTCGATACATCATTTGTTCCTGTGGTATTATCTACTGGTGATCTTAAGACGGTAGCACTGCTACTTAAATCTTTGATAATTGGATCTTGAATCAGAGAAGGATTAAAATATCCCCCAGTAAATTTACAACTGGTATTTCCCGTTTGAGCTTTTAGCCAAGCTTCCAAATCCTCTCGTTTAGTAAAGCGTTTAAACAAGGCTCCAATTTGATTCGAGCGTCCCAGAGAACCATCAGCATCTTTTCTATAGGAAACCATATCAACCACCAGATCAAAAAATTTAGGTTTGGGAGAATTAGCTGGTTCAATCACACAATTATCAACATCAACTGTAGGGAATTTCCCATTAATTTGTTCAATTGCGTTAAGAACTCCAATGAATTTAGTGGCACTGAGTAATTGTTCTGGATTAAAGGCATCTTTCCCTAACCAATGGGTTTTGATTGGACTGCTGCCATCGCCAAAACTTCCCACACATACACAGGCATGAGAGATGTTACTGGCCAGAAAATTTAAGCCATTTGTGTCAATATTGGGTAAGTTTTTCCGTTGGGGATAATCGCTAAAAGTAATAGTTTTCCCTGATCCTACGAGAGTAAAATTAGTTCCGTAGGAAACTAAATTAGTCCCGTCTGGTTTCTGTTTTAAGTGTTCAGGATAGTCGTCCACTTCCATCGCAAAAGGCGAATTCCGCAGTGTTCTAGCGACGAATGACTGAGTTACCCCAATATTGACCGGTGCGATTGAATTATCTTGGATGGTGGTTAATTTGTTAAGTATAAATTTAGTATCTTTGGCTTGATCTAAGATAAAAGGTAGCTGTTTTGTGTCAAGTAAATTAGTAGCAATATTGGGATTCATTGCCACTGTGTCAGAAGGAAGTCCAGATAAATCCAAGGCTTGACAAAATTCTTTGAGTCCTCGCCAAGTAAAAGTATCTCCAGTGCCTAAATCACCATCAATCCATTGTCCACCGGGATATAATCCTAGGTTAGCGAGTTTAGTTTGAATTTCTCTTACTAACCCTTGATCCGCTTTTAGCTGGGAACGGGTCAGAGTTTTGTTATCGTTAACAATGTCTTGTAAAGTTGCCATAGTTTTGTCCTTGAAAGAGATTAGGAAAGGATAGGAAAAGTATTAAAGCAAATTCTTAATGACAACAAACCAAGGTCGAGTAGTGTCCTTTACTTTACCATTGGTATCAAGTTTTAGGGTCTTTTGGGTAACTGAATCGCTGACATTTCCTCCAATAATATCAATTTCATTCGTTCTTTTTGCTACTACCAAATCACAATGAGAAATATAATTGTCAGTGGTATCATAAGTAACTCCTGATTGACGAGGAGCGCAAACTAAATCACCAATTTCTGGAGTTACTTCATCAATTTTAAAAGCCACAAAAGGAGCATTAATGACTTGATCTTTGCGTTTTTTAACACTATCTCGAATATAAACTGAATGACTCGCATCTCGCTTAAATTTATCGGCCGCACCTGCTTTTGTCATGATCCAAGAAATAAATGCTGCTGACCAAGGTACGTTACCCACATCAAAACGAGTGTCAATATCGTTACGATTTAGAGCTTCTTTCCAATAGGTAACAATGCGTTGCCAAAACCCATCTTCTCGTTCTTTTCTTTTCCCTTTTTTAAAAAATTCCCATTCTTGAGTAGCAATATTAACTAAGTTTTGCTTAAAATTTTGATCGACAAAAATTTCGACATGAGAAATAAAAGCAAACCAAGTAGTCATACCATCACGAGGCGTTTCTAATTGAATTTCCCAGTGATTATTAGGAGCGGATCGATATTGTTTGATGGCTAGGGTATCCCCTTTTGCTAAGGGAAATTTTTGGGAATCTGTTAAGGTACTGCTATCTTGAGGTAAAGCCTTGATGACGGTATTCACTAAAGCTTTTAGGGTTTTGTCAGCCATGATATAAAGTCTCCTTGAGAAAATAAAGAACGATTGAACGATTAGGATTTGTGCAGTGTATTTAAAGCACTTTTAATCCGGGTATCAGTAATCACAAAGGCAGTGAAGGTTTTGCTAGGATCACTCTTAACATGGGAGAAGGGATTTTTATTAGTAATTCCCAAAAAAGTATCAATCTTATTTCCTTTAATTGCACTCCCCACATCCGCCGCAAAGAAATAACCATCATGCTTCACTTTTTTTCCCGAAGGCAAAATGACTTCTTTTCCTCTTGCATCAGGAATATAAATAACTGTTCCTAAAGGGATCACGGTTTTATCAACAGCAATGGTACGATAAGGAACTAAGATAAAGTCTCCTGAACCATCTCCAAAAGATCCTTTAGCTGGGGCAAATAAAGAGCGATTCATGGCTCGGATAATGGCCTCTTTTAAGCTCGGAAAAAAGGGTTTACAATTGGTTTGAGCGGTTGTTCCGGTTGTGGCAAAGTTAAAGGTTTTAAGGGTATTGCTATCCGTTTTAACTTGTACAGTGCCTTCTAAAGCGGCAGTACACCAGTCTTTTTTAGACAGTTTAACGCCTAAAGAAGTACCACTGGAATTTTTTAAGGCAATGGCATCGGTCGCACTACTCACTTGAGCTTGATGAACAAAGTAGAAAGTAGAAAATAGGGTCAATTTTTTATCTTTAACACCTTCTGTCGGTTCAGGAAAATCAAAGATAATTTGAGATTCAGTTAGGGCAATTAGGACAGGAACAAATTTATCCTTTTGAGTAGGGGAAGTATAGCTAAATTGTGCAAATGCAGGAGAGACAAAGCTGCTCATAATAACTAGATAAATCCCTGCGATAATTAATAGTAAGCGTTGCAAATATTTGTTCATAATTAACTCCTAAGAACGAATTTCAGTTAAAATGTCATTGAGTTGTTTTGACCACTGGTCTAGGTTAAAATTCTGGGGGTCATCATGTCCACCCTGTACGATTTGATCAAGAACAACATGAAAAGCAGGAATTAACCATTTTCCGCGCCGTACACTGGCCGCAACATAAACAACTGCTAGGCGATCTAATTGGGCTTTGGTAAACCCGGGATCGGGCGATTTAGCATCATTTTTTCTGGGTGGAGAACACTGTATTTGACCAGCATTTGGTTGACATCTTCTAGGTTGAACTAATTCAACTGCTAAGAATAAACCCTTACATTTATTCACCCCACAAAATTGATCCGATTCTCGTTTTGTAGAACGCCAAGGGATATTAAAATCCTTACGAGTGACGGAATCTCCCACTCGATTAATAATGATATGGGCGGGAGAATTGTCGCCACTACCATATTGATTGAAGTTGTTAAACCTCCAACTAGCTTCATTAATATTATTGGGAAAGGGATCATTTACAAAATTAGGGGTACTGGTATCATGAATAATAAAATAACGAGCCAATTCTGCACTGGGATTATTATTATTGGTTCGTGAGACAGGGTTATCTAATGAACCGCCAATGTTTGCTTCGTTAATTCCTTGAGCTTGTAGATATCGTCTTAATTGCTCTTTACTGATATCGATGGTGGGTCTAGTTAAGAGTTGATCGAACGGAGCAGGTAAACTGGTTAAAGTTGGTCCTACATTCCCAAAAATCTTGGGTTGACGCAATAAACATTTAGCCTGATCGATAGAAGAAATCTGAGAAGTCGGTACTATTTGACAAACGGTTTGAGCTTGGATTTTTGCTTGAAAAAATAAGATTATTACTAAAGTAAATCCAAAGATCATGAATCGCTGAAAAATCTTGAATAACACAGCTTTACCACTCCTTGAAATCTTGAAATAAATAGAAAGACAAATTTCTTCTAACTAGATAACTGGACATGACTGACTAAAATTGATGCTTGAGGGCTGCAAACTGAATTGATGATCAGAACCCCAAGAAAGCCAAGGAAATCAAGCTAGATAAAATTGTTGATAGCCGACGCTAACAGGTGTGGTGGTTCCTTGCAAAACAAAGACTGCATCGTTAAAGAATTTAATAAAGCGATCGCAGTGTGCGGAAGTACCGGTGGGAAATTGACGCATTCGCCAACGGTTGTTGGAATTTTTGTTTTCGGGTGGAGAACCAGCATTGTGGGCACAGGCAACTTTGGGCGGATCTAACAAAGTTTTCAAGCGTTGATCGGCAATAAATGACGTTCCTGCTTTAATAGAAATACTGGCATTTTTTAAGTCATCTCGATCGATGGTTGAATTATGTAATGTACCTCTGGCCGTAGAAATTAATGTTTGCATTAGGCCAACACTGATCAAATGAGGGGTGATAGAATCAGATACATAACCCGGTTCTTTGCGGATAGCGTCTGCTTTTCCGTTCGATTCTGTGGCAATGGTGGCAATAATAATTACTGCTGGCACATTAAAATGTTTTGACCATTGATTAATTTCATCAGAAAAATTATTCCAAATTTTAGTAGCAGTCGCCGGTTGACCACTGGTTCGCTCAATGCCGCTACCTTCAATTTCCACTCCATCTTCTGCCAATCGCCAGCGCACACTATTAGGAAAAGCCCGATGAAAATTTTCTAGGGGATTATTGTCATTGTCATCGGCAAGATCGGGAATTTCTAAAACTTGTCCCACGGAAATTTGATTAGGATTGGCAATATCGTTGGCTTCTTGAATTACCACAAACTTTGAAGCATCACCATAAAATTTTAAAGCAATTCCTCTGAGGGTATCTCCCGATTTAATCGTGTAGGTTTGCATAAAATCATCTCCTGATGTTATCGATCTTTACTCAATTGTTACTGTCCGAGTTGTGCCATCCCAAGTTACAGAAAGATTTAGTGCTTGTGCCAAATCTACTATTTTCACAAAGCCGAATTGTTCAATTTTCTTGATGATTTCTTGTTGGCTAGTTCCATCGGTAATATCCATCGGTTTATTGCTGTGTTCAATCAGCAAAAATCCTAAGGATTTTGCTTCTTCTCCATCAGCAAATTTTAATTCCATCACTTCTTGATCATTGGCAGTAATAATTTGCCAATTAAAAGTATCTAGCAAAGGACGAATCTTGACGATACTTTTTTCATTAAATATCTGCGCTTCTCGGAAGGGTTTTCCTTGAACAACTGCTGTGATACTAGCCGGAGTTTCCACTAAACCAGAAACGCCCGTTAATTTGGTTTTGACTAGGGTTCTAAATTGATCTCCCACCTGTCTTTTACTTAAAGATGTATCCCAGGGTAAAACCATTGGATCCCATTTTCCGCGTTGGGGTTTATTAGGAAACTCACGTTCTACTTCTCCATGACCTAAAACGGTTTTAGCTGTTACTTCAATATCGTAAAAATCACATAGTTCTGCTACTACCTGCGCCATGGTTTCCCATTGGGTTTGTGTCATCGGAAAACTTCCTGCTTTAAATGGTTTTTCCACCGCACCACTCATACAACAGACGCTAACTCCGATTGAACCCGTACCAAACAGTGCCGTATGAGCCGCATAAACATTATCTGCGGTGGAAACATTATCTTTAATTGAGTGAGTTCCTCGCACTAACTTACCATCATCTTCGATTGAAATATGATAATGAGATTTATCGTTGCTAGATGCTTTATGTCCCCCTGCCGTCCAGTGAATAATGATTCTTTTCATCGAACAGTTAGGCATCCGTGCTGTCGGTACAATTCCCATAGTTTTTACCTCTCAATTATTGAATTATCTGGTTATTTAATCAATTAAACTAAGCTCTCACGGGAGGGCGAATAGCAAAGTGAATGTGGTTATCATGACCAGGAGCAAAATTGCATAGTTTTTGTCCCAAAAAAGTTTCATCTTTCAGGGTCGCATCATTAAAAAACACTTGACTAACCAGTTTTTGTCGTCGCATGGCTTTAGTCAGAGCGCGTGCTGCGGTTCGGTCAAAATTGTCACTTTCCCAAGTCATTCCGCCATGTTGTCCATCCGTGCGCGGAAGCCTTACATCACACATTAAACCCGTTTCGTGGCCTGCGTGTTGGGGGGTGTCTCCTCCTGTGGGTTTACTAACATCATTAATAGAAAAAGCGGCACTACTAGGATTAGAAACTCGGAATGTATTATGATAGTCAGCAGCAATTTCTAAGATGGCATCTGCTAACCAACTTGTTCCAAAATCATGATCATCATTGGTTTGATTTTTCTCATGATTAATTAAGCTAATAGAAGGATTACTATCGGGCATGGTTTGCCAACGGGGTGCATTGGCCGCTTCTAACCATTTCTGAGTGGTATTGTCCACATCTATTCGTCCATCTCCACCTAGAGTTTCTCTCCCTGCAATAATCGATTGAAATAATTTAATAGCAAGAATGAAACCTGTATTCAAGGCTGCACTGTTGGGATCACCGACAAAAGTATAGCCGAGGGAATGTAATCGCTGTTTGACCGCAATCTTATCGGCTGTTCGGTTGATTCCTCCTAATCCGACACTTCCCGTTAAATTCAGGGTAACTGCACCTGTTGCCTTCGGTGGAGAAGCCTTGATTTTGATTTCTACACTTTGATTATCAATGGCTATTTTAACAATGCGATCGCCTGCTTGTAAGAAGACAAATTCGGCTTTCCATTCTCCTCCTTCTTCTATTTCAATATCATCTAGGGGGAATTGATTATCAATTAAAACGGTCAATTTTTTGCCTTTGTCGGCAGCAGCTGCGGTTCCTTCAATCCGAAAACTTTGTCCCACTTCCACTTCCTTGGGAAAACTGGTTACTTGTAAGGTATCGGGGGGTGGTGGAATAACAATTCCGTTGGCTTTTGCTAGTAAAGTCCTCGCTTCGGGAACAAGTTTTAACACTTTGCTGATATAACTTGTATCGGCAGCAAAGCCTTTGCTTTGAATAAAACCGATAAAGTTTTCAGGAGTTTGAGTATTTTCTTCTAATCCTTTATAGGGTTCACGGGTTAAAAATTTCCAATAACCTCGCAGAAATTTGTCAATATCCGTGAATAAGCAAAAGTCCATCGCTTCCGGTTCAGAAGGTACTTTAATCGATTTAGGAGTAGCAAAAGGAGTCATTTCCTTGCGCCATTTTAAACCGGCGAAGTTTTTCTGTTCCTCGGCTAGTTTACTGGTGGCTCTGGCGGACTCTAATAGCCATTGAGCGAGAGAAACTTCTTTTAAATGACTAAAATGATCGGGAGGAATTGCAGTTAAGTTAACTTGCCGATTATCGGTAGCGTCAACTTCTCGAAAAATTATGGACAAATCAGCTTGAGCATATTGTTGAACTAAGTCATCTAGTAAAGCCACTGCTGTCTCCTGTAAGCGGTATAAAATCAATTATTTTGCTGATATATTTCCCTTTATTTTGAGAAATAAATCGATAAATTTCTGTCTATTGCACGATCTTGGCAAATTCCTCAAAAATGAAATGTTCATCTCGATTAGCCTGACTTTTATCAGGCCATTTCACCCAAAAATGTCTTTCTTCCAAGCGCACATCCAACACCGCATAATCTCCCGGTTCAATCTCAACTAAAGTACTTGCCTCTAATTCAGAGGATTGTTCTGTGGAGGGTTTAAGAACAGTTTTTTGAGTAATTCTTAGGGTAGCTGGCTCTGGTGTGGAGTTGTCATCAGCATCCCCAATTAAACCAACTTTAATCGCTTCTGCCATCTTTTCTGCATCAAAAAGATCCATGTCTGCTTGGGAATCCACAAAGCAACATTCAATTGAAATCGCCGGCATTGAAGTATTTACCAACACAGAAAAACGGGTATTTTTTACTCCTCTATTTTTAAATCCTAGCTTGACAATTTCCGTCAAAACTGATTTAGCGATCGCTTGAGAAGTTTGACTGGTACCATAAACCTCCGATCCCGTTGCCTTGGTGGTGGGTTGAAAGGCATTAAAGTGAATAGAAACAAAAATATCAACGTTATTACTATTAGCTTTATTAGCTCTTTTTTGCAAAGAATCATTAACACTAACTGCACTGGTCGGGGTGCAGTTAATTACTGAATGACCCGCTGCGGCTAATTTAGCAATTAGGCGAGTACCCACCTCTTTAATAACAACATCTTCCTGTCTAACTCCCGATGCGCCAATGTCATGAGGTGGGCAATTATGACCCATATCAATCCCAAATTTCATCTGTATACCTCCAGTTTATTTAATGTTTATTTATTGATCAATTCCTCTGAATATACTCTACCTCAATTGAACTAATAAAAATCATATTTTTACAAAAATTTACTATTGTTCCATAGCAATTTTTACTAGAAAGTTTGGCAGCAATAATGCTATTCTAAATTAAGCTTTAGAATAGCATTACAATCAATTATTTTTCTTAACCATTAACTTGACTCCTTGTAGCTTTTAGCGTATCAGAGACTAAAGCGGGTAAACCATGAAATAGCTTAGTTCCTGTGGCAATACCCAAGGCTGACAAAACTAAATCTAATTTATAGAATGTAGCGATTTGCTCAGGTTTTGTTGTCGTCATATTTACCAAAGGTTCTAAAATACGAATCCCTGTAAAACTTGCCATAAAACCAAAGACAAGACTTAAGAGGAGAGCATATTTTTTGGTTAGAGTTATGTACTGGAGTAACTCTTTTTGTTTTGAGATTAATTGTGCTTCTTGTTCCTCCGTTCGAGGGGCAATATTTTTCAAAAGACTAATCTCTTGTTCTAAAACCTCTTTCTGAGGATTACGCCAAGCAGCAATAAATAATTCTACGCTACGTTCCACCACCGCAACAATAGCAATTGTGCCAATGAAAATTTTATCTAGGGCGATATCTCCTCTCAGAGTTAATGAGGGAAAAATGGCAATATTAGCAAGCAGTAGAAAAGCCACCAATCCGACTAGAAATAGCAAAAACCAGAAGGGATTATTTAGCAAAAATTTTTCAGTTTTTGTAGCCATGCTATGCAAGGAAAGAGAAGATTGAGTCATGAATTTAGCTCCTTTTATGGATAATTTTGAATCTCAAAGAATAAATTAAACAAATTGATCGGTAGCAAGAATTTGAGCAAATTTCTTATCCCTGTCAGCCACGGTTTCTGTGGTGGGAATATGGTCTAATAAACTACTATAGAAAAAATAGGCAAAACCAGCAAAATCTCGCTCACGAGTCTCCTGAGTTTGTGCTTGAATTAATTGGAAATTTACTCGTCTATCACTGGGTTTTAAACCTGTGAGAATACCGATGACGGTGGGAATATGCTCCCGCGCTGCTTTTACCTCTGATTTATCGATTTCTCTCTCAAAACTCTGGACATCTCCACGATAAGTTTGCAATGCCAGTTCTTCAATTAATCCTTCCTTTTCCCATGCTTCCCAATCAGCTAAAGCATGATTGATCGAAAATCCTAAAGGATTGGGAGAAATGGAGAAAATACAATCGTCTTTTTCCGCTTTAATGGTTTTAAAAATCAATCGCACTAACTGAGTTAACTTCTCCTTGCGCCAATCTTTAAATTTCGCTAATTGGGGATTACTTAAGGGACTAACTGAACCAGTTTCCTCTTGAAAAAGTTTGATGGTAAAGGAGTCAAAACCCATACTAAAATCAAAATTTTTAGTACCATTAGGCAAGAGTTTTGCGTGATGAATAGCGAAGTGATCATCTAATTGAATACCATCAATTTCATAGTTTTTAACCACTTCACGAATAAGACTAACCCAAAAATCTTTAACTTCAGGATGAGCGGGATTTAAGCGGCAATTTCCATCACCATCAACGGTATTTTTCTGTTGATGAGTAAGCATAAACCAATCTGGTTTTTGGGCAACTAAGGGAGCAGCTGGGGGAACCATTAAACCATATTCAAACCAAGCAATAATCCGAAAGTTATACTTTTCTGTCTGATTAATCTCAATGATTTCTGCTAGTAGATCTCTACCGACTAACTCTTTTTCAAGGTTGACTTTTTTGAGGGTTTCTTCATCAGCAGTGAAGACATTATCAGCAATTTGTGATTGAAAAAACACATAGCCTTTGTTCCAAACTACTAGATAAAGAGTATTAAATCCTAAATTTTTAAGTTTTTCCAACCCAGCTTTTAAGTTATCTTTAGACTTGAGAATATCACTGTCAACATTGGTGAGCCAAACGCCCCGTATTTCTTCTACTTGTACATGATCATCAAAGAAAAATCCCGCTTTACCCACTGAACCTTGTTCTGCGGCTAACTTGACAGAATAATGATTATTTTGGCGAAAATAAGATTTAATTGGTAATTTAGTTCCCGCTTTGATTAAGAATTTTTGCCCACTATTGAGGGTTTCAGAAAAAGCTGTGGAAGACTTGAAAAACGTATCCTGAAGAATATGAATGTGCAGCATATTTTTTACTCTCTCTCAGACAAAGGATAAATGAACCTCAAATCCGCAGCAGCGACGGGTTCGGAAGACAGACAAAAGGCAGCAGGAACAGGGAATAACTCCACGTTCTCAAGCGCACTTAGTTCTGATTAATTCTCAGAATTTGCTCACGGCAAAATATAGTCAATAACCGACCCCAACTATTGCTGAACAGTTAACACTACTCAACTGTTTACCTAGCTTGAAAGCAACACTTAAACAGGCAAACCAAGAGCCGATGGTTCCTCCTATTGACCTAAGGTCAAGGCAAAAGGGTTTGGGATCAAAGATTGGTTAGTTAGGGAAATAATTTGGGAACAATTTAACTTGCCCTATGATAACCATAGATAAACAAAAAAAATACTGGTTCTTCCGAACTTACCATGTAAAATCAACTAGCAAAATGCCAATTTAATAAACATCTAAGACTAAAGTTTTTAAAGTTTCTAAATCCATAGCCTCTCCTTTTAATCACCTTCAGTTTATTATTAATTCCTTCAACT
>NZ_JASJFG010000074.1:0-2250 GCF_030065375.1 Microcystis sp. M49636_WE2
AAATTAAGACTTTCCCCTTGTGGGAGTTATCAGCTAAAACCCAGAGTAGACATAAACAATGGTAGCGACAACAGAAACTAACGTTGGTAAAATCGTCCAGATCATCGGTCCTGTCATCGATGCCGAATTTCCCAGTGGCAACCTGCCCCGTATTTATAATGCCTTAACCGTAAAAGGAACTAACTCCGCCGGTCAAAATTTATCCGTTACTTGTGAAGTACAACAGTTACTCGGTGACAACCAAGTGCGTGCCGTTGCCATGAGTACCACCGATGGTTTAGTGCGCGGTATGGATATCGTGGACACCGGCGCAGCGATTAGCGTTCCCGTGGGTAAATGCACCCTCGGTCGGATTTTTAACGTTCTTGGTGAACCCGTGGACGAAAAAGGACCGGTTAACGTCACCGAAACCTCTCCTATTCACCGTCCCGCTCCCAAATTAGTCGATCTTGAAGTAACACCGACGGTTTTTGAAACCGGTATCAAGGTGATTGACCTGCTCACCCCCTACCGTCAAGGGGGCAAAATCGGCCTCTTTGGGGGTGCTGGTGTGGGCAAAACCGTCATTATGATGGAATTAATCAACAATATCGCCATTCAACACGGTGGTGTCTCGGTTTTTGGCGGTGTGGGTGAAAGAACCCGCGAGGGAAACGACCTCTACAACGAGATGATCGAATCGAAGGTAATCAACGCTGATAACCCCGAAGAATCGAAAATCGCCCTCGTTTATGGTCAGATGAACGAACCCCCCGGAGCGAGAATGCGCGTCGGTCTCTCTGCTTTGACCATGGCCGAATATTTCCGCGATGTCAACAAGCAAGACGTACTCTTATTTATTGATAATATCTTCCGTTTCGTGCAAGCTGGTTCGGAAGTATCGGCGCTCCTCGGTCGGATGCCTTCTGCGGTAGGATACCAACCCACCCTCGGCACTGACGTAGGCGACCTGCAAGAGCGGATTACCTCCACCAAAGAAGGATCGATCACTTCCATCCAAGCGGTCTATGTACCTGCGGATGACTTGACTGACCCCGCTCCCGCTACTACCTTCGCTCACTTGGACGGAACTACTGTACTATCCCGGGGTCTGGCTTCCAAAGGTATCTATCCGGCGGTAGATCCCCTCGGTTCCACCAGCACTATGCTCCAAGCTGATATCGTCGGTGATGAACACTACGGCACCGCTCGCGCCGTCCAATCTACCCTGCAACGCTATAAAGAGTTACAGGACATCATCGCTATTCTCGGTTTAGACGAATTATCGGAAGAAGATCGTCTCACCGTTGACCGCGCTCGCAAAATTGAGCGTTTCCTCTCGCAACCTTTCTTCGTGGCGGAAGTGTTCACCGGTTCCCCGGGTAAATACGTTACCCTCGCCGATACGATCAAAGGCTTCCAGATGATCCTCAAAGGTGAACTCGATAGCTTACCCGAACAAGCGTTCTATATGGTCGGCAATATCGATGAAGCGATCGCTAAAGGCGAAAAACTCAAAAAAGGCTAATTAAAAGTCAGTAGTAACCGCTAAACGCGGTTACTTAACCCAGAAATCTGCCAAAATTATCGTTATTATCACCAATGAGCATTACAGTACGGGTTATTACACCCGATCGCATTGTCTGGGATAACGTGGCTGAAGAAGTAATCCTACCCAGTTCCACGGGACAATTAGGTATTCTTAGCGGTCACGCTCCTTTATTAACTGCCCTGAATATTGGCGTAATGCGAATTCGACCGGGGAAAGACTGGGAAAATATCGCGGTTTTGGGCGGTTTTGCCGAAGTCGAAAATAATGAGATCAAAGTCCTCGTTAATGGGGCGGAATTAGGCTCAAAAATCGATAAGGAAAAAGCTCGCGCCGAATACGAACGGGCCCAAATCCGTCTCGATGAAGTCAGTAAAGGGGATGACCGTCGCAAAACTATCCAAGCGCAACAATCATGGCGCAAAGCTCGCGCTAGATACCAGGCCGCTGGCGGTTTAGTATCGGTTTAAACCCAACCAAATCAAATTAAATTAAAGCAAAATCGGGCGGGTTTATATAAACCTACCCGATTCTTTTTCAGTTATCAGTTATCAGTTATCAGTTATCAGTTATCAGTTAAGTAGGGCTTGCTGAATAAATCTAAAAACCTTGTTGGATAAGACTTTTGGACTTTTTTCCCCTCAAAAAGTACCAGATATGGGAGTGATCAGGGGGAAATTCAGGGACTTTTTCCCTGAAAATTAGGTAATTGACCCCCTCAA
>NZ_JASJFG010000914.1:0-5470 GCF_030065375.1 Microcystis sp. M49636_WE2
CAACTTCCAGTAAGATGAAAAATGGTCAGTGAAAAAGCTAACCGAAATTTATTGTCGGAAATGGTAACACCGCCCCATTTCCCCAGACCCTAGAGGCTAGAGTCCGGTAAACCAGCGGATAAAAATTGACATCCATGAGTGCAGACATTTTCGATCGAGTTAAAAAAGTTGTTGTGGAACAATTAGAAGTAGAGGATCCGGATACAGTTATCGCTGAAGCAAGCTTTGCCAATGATCTGAAAGCGGATTCCCTTGATGTGGTCGAGTTAGTGATGGCTTTAGAGGAAGAATTTGATATTGAAATTCCCGACGACGCAGCCGAACAAATTGACACTGTGGGCAAAGCTGTCGAGTATATTAACGAGAAAGTAGGAGCAACCGCCTAATTATTGCGGGAAAATTGACAATTAGGATTAAATATCTGGGGCAAAATCTGCCCTTATTTTTGAACAAACATGACAGAATTGCCATTAAAAAGGGTTGTCATCACGGGGATGGGTGCGATCACTCCCCTCGGCAATAATCTAGCAGACTATTGGACAGGCTTAATCAACGGCAAAAGTGGCATTGGTTTAATTACCCACTTTGATGCCTCCCGTCACGCTTGTCGCATTGCTGGGGAAGTGCGAGGTTTTGACCCCCACGAATATGTGGATCGCAAAGAGGCAAAGCGCATGGACCGTTTCGCTCAATTTGCCGTCGCCGCCAGTTTGCAAGCGCTGCAAGATTCTCGATTAGTTATCGACGCTCTCAATGCCGATGATATAGGTGTACTAATCGGTACGGGCGTGGGTGGCATAAAAGTGCTGGAGGATCAACAGGAAATTTACTTGACAAAAGGTCCGGGCCGGTGTAGTCCTTTCATGATCCCGATGATGATTGCCAATATGGCCGCTGGTTTAACCGCCATCCACACGGGGGCCAAGGGACCGAGTAACTGTACCGTGACCGCTTGTGCTGCTGGTTCCAATGCCATCGGCGATGCTTTTCGTCTAGTACAAAGGGGTTTGGCCAAAGGAATGATCTGCGGTGGGACGGAAGCCGCCGTTACCCCTCTAGGATTGGCTGGTTTTGCCTCCGCTAAGGCCCTGTCCACCCGCAACGATGACCCCACCCGGGCCAGTCGTCCCTTTGACAAAGACCGGGATGGTTTTGTCATGGGGGAAGGGGCAGGAATCTTGATTATAGAGGAATTAGAAACGGCCTTGGCCCGTGGGGCGCGGATTTACGCCGAAATGATCGGTTATGGTCTGACTTGCGATGCCTATCACATGACGGCACCGGTTCCCGATGGTCGTGGGGCCACCAGAGCGATCGAATTAGCGATCAAAGATGCCGGTTTAACTCCGGCGGAAATTAGCTATATCAACGCCCACGGCACCAGTACAGGGGCCAATGATCCCACGGAAACCAAGGCGATTAAAAAAGCTTTAGGAGAATCGGCCTACCAAATCCCCGTCAGTTCCACCAAATCGATGACAGGCCACCTTTTAGGCGGTTCTGGCGGTATTGAAGCCGTGGCCACGGTAATGGCGATCGCTAATGATCGGATTCCCCCGACTCTCAACCTGGACAATCCTGACCCCGATTGTGATCTCGATTACGTCCCCTACGAAAGTCGTCAGCAGATAGTTAACGCTGCCCTTTCCAACTCCTTTGGATTTGGTGGCCATAACGTCACCTTAGCTTTTAGAAAATATGCTTGAGTCGATGCCCCTGAAAGAGTAATCTGTGAGTGGCTCCCTCTTTAACCTGGTCTTATTTTTGTAGTTCATTCTAAAAAACATTATGGTTGTAGTCTCCCAATCCCTCGAAGAACTTTGTATTAATGCGGTACGTTTTTTAGCGGTGGATGCCGTGGAAAAAGCTAAATCCGGACACCCCGGACTGCCCATGGGAGCCGCTCCCATGGCCTTTGTCCTCTGGGATCAATTCCTGCGTTTTAACCCGAAAAACCCCCAATGGGTCAATCGCGATCGTTTTGTTCTCTCCGCCGGTCACGGTTGTATGCTGCAGTACGCTTTGATGTACCTGACCGGATACGATAGCGTTCCCCTAGAGGAAATTAAACAATTCCGGCAGTGGAAATCGAAAACCCCCGGCCACCCCGAAAATTTCGTCACGGAAGGGGTAGAAGTGACCACTGGTCCCCTGGGTCAAGGGATTGCCAATGGTGTGGGTTTGGCCCTAGCAGAAGCCCATTTAGCAGCCCGTTTCAACAAACCGGATGCCAAAATTATCGACCATTACACCTATGTCATTTTGGGTGATGGTTGCAATATGGAGGGGATTTCTGGGGAAGCTTGTTCTTTAGCCGGTCACTGGGGTTTAGGCAAGTTAATCGCTCTCTATGATGATAACCATATCTCGATCGATGGTTCCACCGATATCGCTTTTACCGAAGACGTGAGCAAGCGTTTTGAAGCCTACGGTTGGCACGTTCAGCACGTCGAGAATGGTAACACCGATTTAGATGCCATTGCCAATGCGATCGCTGCTGCCAAAGCTGTCACCGATAAACCCTCGATGATTAAAATCACCACCACCATCGGTTATGGTTCCCCCAATAAGTCTAATACCGCCGATGTTCACGGGGCAGCTTTAGGAGCAACAGAAATCGAGTTAACCCGGAAAGCGTTAGGTTGGCAATACGAGCCGTTTGTGGTTCCCGATGAGGTGTTAAATCGTTTCCGGCAAGCAGTGGACAAGGGAGCGACGGCAGAAACGGACTGGAATAAGTTATTTAACGAATATCAGGCTAAATATCCCGCAGAAGCGGCTTTATTTGAGCAGTTAACCACCGGTCAACTGCCGGAAGGTTGGGAGCAAGCTTTACCGGTTTATAAACCCGAAGATAAGGCGCTCGCTAGTCGTAAACACTCGGAAATCTGCTTAAATGCGCTTGCGGGGGTTTTACCCGGTTTAATCGGTGGTTCGGCGGATTTAACCCACTCTAACTACACCGAATTAGAGCATTTTGGTAATTTCCAAAAAGGCAGTTATCAGGAGCGTAACGTTCACTTTGGCGTAAGGGAACACGCAATGGGGGCGATTTGTAACGGTATTGCTCTCCATAACACGGGATTGATTCCCTACGGGGCGACTTTCCTGATTTTCACCGACTATATGCGGAATTCTATCCGTTTATCGGCCTTGTCAGAAACTCGCGTCATCTGGGTAATGACTCACGATTCCATTGCCCTAGGGGAAGATGGACCGACTCACCAACCCGTGGAACACGTTGCTTCTCTGCGCGCTATTCCTAACCTGTTAGTCATGCGTCCGGGAGATGGTACGGAAACTTCCGGTGCTTATAAAGTAGCGGTGAGCGAAAAGAAACGCCCGACTTTATTGGCTCTCTCCCGTCAAAATCTGCCCAATTTAGCGGGAACTTCCCTGGAGGGTGTGGCTAAAGGTGCTTATACTATCACCGATTCTGAAGGTACTCCCGATGTCATTCTCATCGGTACGGGTGGCGAGTTGTATCTCTGCGATAAAGCGGCTGCGGTGTTAAAAGAAGCAGGAATTAAAGCTCGCGTCGTTTCTATGCCCTGTTGGGAGCTATTCGAGGAACAATCGGCAGAATACAAAGAATCGGTACTGCCGAAAGCAGTGAAAAAACGTCTCGCAGTGGAAGCGGGTTCAACTATGGGTTGGCATCGTTACATCACCGATGAGGGGGATGTGTTGGGGGTTGATACCTTCGGCGCTTCTGCTCCAGGAGGTGTGATTCTAGAGAAGTTTGGTTTTACCGTGGATAACGTGGTAGCGAAGGCAAAAGCGTTGTTAGGTTAATTAAACTTTGATTTTGTGGAAAAAGCCCGCGCAAGCGGGTTTTTTGTGGTTATAGGTCAACCTAGTTTAGGCTTTAGGGTTAGTTCATGTAAAAATGTAAAGTAGGAAGCTTTAGTAGTTAGCCAAAACCTTTACACTTGAGATAATTATCACGATTCCTAGAGCCATGACTAAAGGGGAAAGCCCTATATCGAAGGAAACAATCAAGAGCCTAACACTAGATATAGAAGGCTCACTGTTGTCTTTTGATAAATTTATCAAGGCTCAAGAACAATTAGCAATACTACTCCATGAAGTAGATAAAACCCTTGCTAACAAAAATCGCCCCCTGATAAATTGGAGAATCTCTCAAATTCATAGTGGCAGCATTCATCTTACTTTAGAAGGAATGCCTCAAGATCAGATTACACCTAGTCAAATTTCTGAAGTTATTAAGACTGTAGAAAGGGGAATAGTAACAATTTTAGAACATCCGATTCGCCCTAAGTATTTTTCTGATCGAGCTTTAGAAAGTGCGCGATCATTAGCAATATTGAAAAAAAGAGATGAGTTTATGGTGCAATTGGGCTTTGATTCAAGGTGTATCGACTTGAATCAAGCTTTGATTGCTAATGTTGATGAAATTATCGGGGGAAAATATCAAAGTTTTGGTACTGTAGAAGGTGTGCTTAAAGCTATTGATGTAAGTCGTCAACCTATTTTTAGAGTTTACAATTTATTGACTAATAAAAGTGTTAAATGTTACTTTGAACCAAATTTACTTGATAATATCAAAGAATATCTAGAAAAAAGAGTCTCTGTATCGGGGATAGTTACCTCTAGAGAAGATGGGGAAAAAATCGGGATTAAAGTTGAGTCAATTGATCTTTTTCCTGAGGAAAAAGATTTACCTACCATTGAGGAAATGATCGGAATTTGGGGAGGAAGTAAGTGATTCGTCCAACAAAAAAGCTACACTACTGGGATTCTTGTGTTTTTTTAGCTTTCCTGAAAAATGAAAAGGATAAAATTAATGATTGTATTTCTGTTCTCAAAGCAGCTGAAAATGGTCAGGTAATAATTGTGACTTCTGCTCTTACTTTTATTGAAGTGGTGAAATTAGAAAAAGGACAGCCAAAATTACCTAAAGAAAGTGAGGAAAAAATCAGAGATTTTTTCCGACATGAGTGGATTTATATTTATGATGTGGACAGAAAAGTTGGTGAACTAGCCAGAGAATTGATGTGGCAATATCAGGCACTAAAACCTAAAGATGCAACTCATGTGGCGACGGCAATTAAAGCCAGAGTGGATGTTTTAGATACTTTTGATGATGGCTTGCTGAAACTCTCTGGAGAAATCGGTGATCCTCCTTTAATAATTAGAAAACCTTTTTTTGAAGTTCAACTTGATCTTTTTTGAAAAAGTACCCATTCTCGCACAAGAAAATTACAAATCGAATTACCGAACACAAAAGGTCTAAATTGATAGGAATACCTTCATATTAAAACAGATTTTGATTTAGTGATTACATCTCTTGCCAATGCTTTTTTTTAGACCAATTTAGAAACGGGACTATTTGTTTGGAAGCCCACACCAAAAGAGCAAATATTTTTAAGCAAAATTAATATTAATAATCAAGAAGAAGCCCTTTTAAAAATGTACGTTGCCAGAAGTAAAGATTTAACAGCAAATC
>NZ_JASJFG010000760.1:0-2696 GCF_030065375.1 Microcystis sp. M49636_WE2
AGCGGCAGCAACAGCTTTAGAACCTAAGTTATCAGTGTGGATGTATCCCTTTTGTCAACTTAGTTCCGATGGGGACAAACTGGTAGAAGTCTTAGGACTAAATTTTGATTCTGAAAAAAAGGAGTTGGAAAAATCGGAAAACGAATTACTGATTTCTAATTCGCACACTGAATATCTCAACGGATTCCGAGAAAAACAATTATCAGTCGAAAAAAACAAAGTAATTATTTTTGAGGAATTGCTAAAAATCTTACCAGATAAATGGTTAGATTACTACCAAAACAATCAACCGTGGATTAAGTCTTTAATGGATTCTAAAGATTCGTGGCGAAAAACTCCCGACGGTGGTAAACGTCCTAGTGCTGACATAATTATAGGTGCGATTACCGTTTTAGAATCTCAATTATCAGTGTGGATGTATCCCTTTTGTCAGCTTAGTTCCGATGGAAACAAACTTCTAGAAGTTTTAGGATTAAATTTTGATCCTGAGAAAAAACGACTAGAAAAGAAAGAAAGAGAATTAAGTAATTCTTTATATCCTACTGAGGATCCTGTACTGCAAAAAATCCGCCAAGAGTTACAACAAGAAAACCTAAATAAACCAAGTTAAAGGAGAACCTAAAAACATGACCGCCACTCAAGAACCGAGCGCTTTACAATTTGATTGTGAAACCGGCAACTATCACACCTTTTGTCCGATTAGCTGTGTTGCTTGGTTATACCAAAAAATCGAAGATAGTTTCTTCCTTGTTATCGGCACAAAAACCTGTGGTTACTTCCTGCAAAATGCCATGGGTGTCATGATTTTTGCCGAACCGCGTTATGCTATGGCAGAATTAGAAGAAGGGGATATTTCCGCTCAACTAAAAGACTACGAAGAATTAAAACGCCTCTGCTTACAAATTAAACGAGATAGAAACCCTAGTGTTATCGTTTTTATCGGTACTTGTACCACCGAAATCATCAAAATGGACTTGGAAGGATTAGCACCGAAACTAGAGTCAGAAATCGGTATTCCTATCGTGACAGCGCGCGCTAATGGTTTAGATTATGCCTTTACCCAAGGGGAAGATACCGTCCTCGCTTCCATGGTGCATAAATGTCCCGAAAAAGTTAAGCACGAAGATGAAAAAGAAGAACGGAATGCCATCCAGAAACTCCTAACTTTTGGACGTAAAAAAGAAGAAATTAAACAGGAAGAATCGGAATATAAAGACCATCCTCCTTTAGTTTTATTTGGTTCCGTTCCCGACCCAATTGTGACCAATTTAACCCTAGAATTGAAAAAACAAGGAGTTAAAATTGATGGTTGGTTGCCTGCCAAACGTTTTACTGAATTACCGGTAATTGAAGAAGGTTATTATGTCGCTGGTGTCAATCCTTTTCTATCACGAACTGCCACCACTTTAATGCGTCGTCGTAAGTGTAAATTAATTGGCGCACCCTTTCCCATCGGTCCGGATGGAACCCGCGCTTGGATAGAAAAAATCTGTTCTGTTTTGGGAGTACAACCGCAGGGATTAGAAGAAAGAGAGGCAAAAATTTGGGAAAGTTTAGAGGATTATCTGCAACTTGTGCGCGGTAAATCGGTCTTCTTTATGGGGGATAATTTACTAGAAATTTCTCTGGCACGTTTCCTAATTCGTTGCGGGATGACTTGTGATGAAATCGGTATTCCCTACATGGATAAACGCTACCAAGCGGCCGAATTAGCATTACTAGAAAAAACCTGTAATGATATGGGTGTTCCCATCCCGAAAATCATCGAAAAACCTGATAACTACAATCAGATTCAGCGCATTTACGAGTTAAAACCTGATTTAGTGATTACAGGAATGGCCCATGCAAATCCCTTAGAAGCGCGGGGAATTAACACTAAATGGTCGGTAGAATTTACTTTTGCTCAAATCCATGGTTTTACCAATGCGCGAGATATTTTAGAATTAGCTACTCGTCCCCTGCGTCGCAACAATAACCTCAAGGAATTGGGTTGGGATAAGTTAGTTAAAGAGTCAGCAAAAGTGTAAATTTGTTTTCAAAAGGCTACAATCATCAGGTAAGGAAAATTAATTCCTTACCTTTTTTCTGTGATTGTTTGCCGATTCTGAGGACAATTCTTGTTCAAATGCTCAACAAGTGCATAAAATAAAAGTATCGTCTCCTTTATTCCTTAGAGACTGTTAGGGTTAATATGCAATGCTCATCGGATTTAGTGTCGGCAATTATCGCTCTTTTAAAGATGTAGTAACTCTCAGTATGGTAGCTGCAGAGGAGGCCTGTGGTAATGATGAGCTTGATAAAAATAATGTTTTTAAGGTTAATCAACAATTTAGTTTACTTAAAAGTGCCGCTATTTATGGAGCAAATGCCAGTGGTAAGAGTAATTTAATTCTGGCATTCAATTTTGTGCGATGGTTTGTCATGAATTCTGCTAAATTACAAATCACTGACAAAATAGATGTGGAACCCTTTAGATTAAGTACCGAAACTGTTGATAAACCATCCTTTTTTGAAATAGTTTTTCAGCTAAAAAATAAAACTTATAGATATGGATTTGAAGTAACTCAAAAGCGAGTAGTTTCCGAATGGTTATTTTGTACACCCAGAAGTCGTGAAACTAAAATTTTTAATCGGCAAGGCGATAAAATAGAATATAGCAAAAATATTGAACAAGGTAATATACTAAGAGGATTGAC
>NZ_JASJFG010000086.1:0-2171 GCF_030065375.1 Microcystis sp. M49636_WE2
TCTCTGGCGTGGTTCTATTCCCCTGTTTATCTGGGGACGCTATGAAGGTAAATTAAAACAGGCGATCGCTAAAATGAAATATGATCGCCATCCCGCTCTCGGCTCTTTGCTAGGCAGTTGCATGGGGGAAACTTGGCTGCTTCGTCCTCCCCTCACCGATAAACGTTTGACGGTGATTCCTATCCCTCTCCACCCAGAAAGATTAAAGGAAAGGGGTTTTAATCAAGCAGAAGTCATTGGCGAAGGTTTTTGTCGTTTAACCGGTTATCCTCTGGCTAGTCGCGGATTAATTCGGATTAAGAACACGGCAGCTTTATTTAGTCTGGCAGCCGAGGCGAGAAAAAAGACGATGCAAGCGGCTTTTCAACTGGGGAAAAATTTACCCAAATCAGTGCCGATTCTCTTAATTGACGATATTTATACCACAGGAACCACGATCGAGGAAGCTGTGCAGGTTTTACGCACAGAGGGATATCGGGTAGTCGGTGCGATCGCTGTTGCCAGTTCCAAAATTAGCTAAAATGCCCAGACGGAATCGGTCTAGGCATTTTAGGGTTAAATTAAATTAAGTGCGTTTGATCTTGTCGTATTGACTGATGAAAATCAAACCGATAGTGGCGGGGATCAGGACGATAACCGCACCTAAAACAAGGCTCCAGAGAAAGTTAGCTAAAGAGGGTGTCATGATAGATAAATCCTTTGTCATATTTTCAAAGACTTAGTTTTTTATCTTATCACCTTGGGCGAGAACGCCCCCAGTTCCACGACCAGATAAATGCGATCGCAGGTTTTATATGTCTTCAATCGCTGAAAATAAAATCTCCCTTGACTTCTCAAGGAGATAGGGATGTTTGACAATGGGTGATAGTTACAAAAGTTCACACTAGACTGGCAAAGATTTTTATGGCTACTGACGATCGCAAACGGCGCATTCTCGATCATCTCTCCAGAAGTACCACTGGTGCTGACTATATTCCCCAAAAACCGCTGCCAATTGTGGAAACTCCCCCGGTGGCAGCGGAACCCGTGGCAGCGCCGCCTCCAGTAACTCCTTCACCGGAATTAACTGCTAAAGAGCGCAAAAGAAAGATAATGTCCCATCTTTCCATGAGTAGTCAAGATTTTGGCGAAATTACTAGCACTACCCCCCAAGAAAAGCGTAAACGCCAAATTAACGACCATCTGCGCCAAAGCCAAGGATAAATAGGGTTTGCGGCAAAAAGTCTTTCGTGGAGGCAGGGTGTGGGGTGTGGGGTGTGGGGTGTAGGGTTTTACCGATTTTGAGGGAGTCAATTACCTAATTTTTAGGGAAAAAGTCCCTGAATTTTCCCCCCAATCACTCCAATGGTCGGCACTTTTTGAGGGAAAAAAAGTCTAAAAACTTTGTTGGATAAGGTTTTTAGATTTATTCAGCAAACCCTAAATAGTAAGGAGTGAGAATTAGCAACTAGGCATCTTCTAGACTGTTCTCACTCCCTCATTTTCTGCTGTCGATGGCAATAATGACAGTTGTTGCAAATCAGTTCCTCGCTCTGGCAACAAGGGAATGTTAAAGTTAGTAATGAGCGCTTCGGTGATCGGATGACGTAATTTTTCTGTGGAACCCACATGATAAAAATGCTGTTTAGTATAGATATAAAACTTATCAGCACTCCAATTTTTTTTAATTAAAGGATTGCTTCTAAACTGATTACTGTGCCAAGTGGACAAAATAAACCGACAAGAAATATCCTTTAAAATAGTCACCAAACAATCTTCATCCTCTTGAGACCAAGAGTTAAAATAATCGGTGTGTCTCCCTAAATAAGGAGGATCGAGATAGATCAAGTCTGTTTTTTGCCAATTAGATAAAGTCTCTCGAAAGTCAGCAACTTGAAAATTATAATCAGTTTTAATAAGAATATTTTCTAGGGCAATAACTTGATTGACTATTTTGGTAATATATGCTTGAGAAAATCGTTCTGATTTATGACAGTAAGGTACGTTAAACTGCCCCTTACGATTGAATCTCATCACGCCATTAAAACAGGAGCGATTGAGAAATAAAAAATCTAGAGAATTAGGAGATTGATTAAATCTTTCTCGTACTTGATAATAATAACTTTCTCCCTGCTCCTTAAGAACTTGACCATTTTCTTGCAAAAAAAGCTTCACAGTTTTACTGGTAATAA